>JANNEZ010000060.1:0-14283 GCA_031379255.1 Rhodoferax sp.
TTCAAGGCACCGCTGTCGTTGTCTTTTTTGTCGGTTTTGCGGTTGCGTTTGAAGCCCCGGCGCTGGTTGATGTGAAACAGCGCGCGGGCGAATTCTTCGGGTTTGAGCGCCTCGTCCAGTCCTTTGGCCCGAAGCGCATAGGGGTTGAGGGTAACAAGCACTTTGCGTTTGGCTTCGTCTGCCGGGAAGAATCCATGTTCGATCAATGGGGAAATATATACTTGACAAACCCTAGGTAGTCTTGTATTATTCAGTCATTGGAGAAAAAACATGGCTGAAGCAATCTTAAACCGCCCGCACTTTCAAGACGCAGACAAGGCCCGCGAATACCTTGAAGCCTTACGCTGGGCCAATGGCGTGACCTGCCCTCACTGCGGCTCTATCGGCGCACACTACAAGCTGCAAGGCAAGGCCACACGCCCCGGCGTTTACAAGTGCGTTGATTGCTCCGATCAATTCACCGTGACCGTGGGCACCGTGTTTGAGCGCAGCAAAATCGCCCTGAATGTCTGGCTTCAAGCTGTGCATCTCATGTGCGCCAGCAAGAAGGGCATCAGTGCCAAGCAGCTTGAGCGCATGCTGGGCGTGACCTACAAAACCGCGTGGTTTATGTCGCACCGCATCCGCGAAGCCATGACCTCTAGCCCCGATGGCCTGTTGGGTTCTGGTGGCGGCACCGTAGAGGCCGATGAAACCTATTGGGGCAACACCCACCAGTCCAAAATCGGCAAACACTTTGGCGCAACACGCGGGGGCGCATTGAAGGAAAAGGTTTTCGCCTTGGTAGAGCGCGAAGGCCATGCCCGCACGTTTCACGTTCAATCGATCACGTCCAAGTCATTGAAAGCCGTGATGGACAAGCATGTTTCCAAAGATGCCAACTTGATGACGGATGAAGCCCAGTTCTACAAGTCGATTGG
The DNA here is from genome assembly GCA_031379255.1 of Rhodoferax sp. Taxonomy (GTDB): domain Bacteria; phylum Pseudomonadota; class Gammaproteobacteria; order Burkholderiales; family Burkholderiaceae_C; genus JANYCG01. Next base: position 921 of record JANNEZ010000060.1, read on the forward strand.
CAAGGAATACGCCAGCCATGAAGCCGTCAAACATTCGGTCAAAGAGTACGCCCGTGGCAATGTGTCAACGAACCGCGTGGAGGGCTATTTCAGCATCTTCAAGCGTGGGCTAGTGGGTACGTTTCACCATGTTGGTGAACAGCACTTGCAACGTTATTGCAATGAGTTTGACTTCCGCTACAACACCCGTACCGCCTTGGGCTTTAATGACGTGCAGCGCACGGATATTGCCTTGAATGGCATCACGGGTAAGCGCCTGACCTATCGGCGGGTTAACGGACAACAAGCCGTTTAAATTTGACCGATTGCTAGCCCGAATGACAAAGACTACTGCAAAGTAAGAACGCTTTTAGCCCTGCTTTGCAAATCCATAAAGCGTTCTACATGCGCCAGTTGGGATAGAACTTGAATATCGGCCTTCGTTTGTTTTGCCGTACTGCTAGCACGGTCATCAACAACCACGGTTATGTCCAAGTCTCGGTTGTCTGGGACGCTGCGCACGTCAAATAACTTTTTTACTTTTGCTGCCGATGACGCATGATGCGCTCCAACTGCATCATAAAAGGTGGCGTCAACTTGAATCGGGAAAGTCAAAGACTTGCCGGATATTCCCAACAAACCTATATCGTGTTGGAAATGCGCATTCGGATTTAACGCATGCAGATACATCTCTGTTTCTGCAATAAGGAGTGCGTCATCTGCTGGTTTTCCAGCGTTCTGCATTTCCCAGTTGGCCACAGTAAACAATGCGCCTAGATAGCGCTGCAAACCTTGCGCTATTGCGTCTGGTTTGCACCAAACAACCAAATCGGTATCAAAATTCGCATTCCATCCAGCAACTGCCTTTTGCAGACCGATACGACGACGCTTGTCGCCAATCAAATTAAACCCGGAAACATCTAAATGCTCTAAAACGCCACCATCATCTGTAATTTCTATTTGCCCATTGTGGTCAAAAAGATAGACTGGGACGATGGAGCCATCCCAAAAGTGCACAGGCGGCGCTAGCATTGTCACGTTCTCACCCAAGGCACCCTTAACCACACTGCATGGCCATGCAGTGAGTTCATTGATGTTTTGACAAATGTTCATGTGAGATTGAATACAAAAGGGTCCGGTATCTGGTCTTCAAGTGATAGAGAAATGTCGCTGCAAAATAGTTTCAATGCCTCGCTAAAACTTGCGGTGTCTAATTGTTGAAGTGACTGTGCCTTGCTGCCCATATGTCTATGGGAACCATACCACCGAACACCGTTTTCTCCATGTGTAGGGGTCAATGAATCCGCCACGGTCAACTGATAAACCCGCGTCTCCACTCCGCCCACGTTGTCCCACAATCCAAAGTTCATTGTTCGTCGTTTCACTTTATGGCCTTGATTGATATAAATCAAAACTGCTAAGCCACGCCGGGGCGGATCACAAATCACACCAAAAGCCATTTTGTCGGTGCCAGGCTTTTCGCCAAGCACCCATGACTCCATTGGCGAGGCCGATTTCTGAATTAAACAGATTTCCCGTGCCTCTTCCTCCGTAATAGTGACTGCTGACAAGTTGTTGCTCGAAGCGGATAATGATGAATCATGCCATCACAATCCCAACCCTCTAGACCGCAACAACCCTCACCGTTGCCAAATCCTGACGATGTGTTGCGGCGTATGCTTTCTACGCCCCCGCAACGGCATCAGCAGGCACCGACCAAGCCCAAGTAACTGAAATTCAGTTCTGCGGTTTGCGCCCTGACTCGCATCAGGGTTTGTTAACTACATATTTCCCGATCAATGAACGCGTCATGCGTGCCTTGCGTTTGAGCAAGCGGTCGCGCCTGCGCCGCATGGCCCGTGCATCGCGCCGTGTGACTGCGAGCGAGGAGCCGTCTTTAGGGTTGCGGCCATCCGAAAATATCCGCACTCCGGCTTTGACGATAGCGCAAGGAGCGTCTTGCGAATCGAGGCGGATCATCGCCCAGCCCAGCGATGTCGAACCCAAATCCAGCGCAAGCCGGTAACGCATTTTTGGCATTTCGCCTCCCTTGTTTGACGCATTATTCTTGTAACGCTTTGTTTTTACCCTGAACTGCGATAGACTTCAAGCACTATCACGATTGGGATATGCGCTCTGGACGCTAACAAGCAGAAGCGAGTAATCGCCCAAAGCACCAAATGGAAGGCCGCTATATGCGGCCTTCGTCTTTTCTGCCAAATGCAATGATCACACTCCACATCGGCGAACAGCATTGCGAAGTCGTCTTGCAGACCGATGCAGGAGCGGGTGCCGTACACACGCTGGCGCTGGGCTCGGTGAAAACGTCGGACAAATTTTTCAAACCTTACCCGCCCCCGCCGCTGAACCTGGAAAACGCCATTGCGGCCGTGGAAGACGAGTTATTCAAGCTGCGGCATCTGGCAATTGAGTTGCCTCGGCCGGTTCTGCAGTCATCGGACGAATCCATTCGGCAAATTGCCTTGGCGTGTGGTTTGGGTTCAGGCGCCGCGCTGAACGTGGATGCGGTGGAGCGGACCTTCAACGACCTGGTGGCGCTGTCGTCAGGCGGACGCTCGGCTTTTGCTTCGGCCGCTGGAGTGGCTGCGCCTTGGGCTACAGACGCCCGTTCAGGCGCGGTGCTGCTGATCTTGCGGGAGTTCCTGCACCACATGAAGTTTGATGCGATTCAGGTATTTAGCGTCAATAATTAACTTGCATGTTAACAAAATACGAAAAACTGTCAATTTGTTAACATGGGTGTTATTTATTGGCGTTTTTTGCGAAAAATTGAGCTTTTTAAGCACTCAAGTCACGTGAAATATCAATTGTTTGCTATATAAATCATAGCATTCTCAAACTTGGCATTCGAAATCAAACACTGCGTGCTCGGCCACCTTTTTGGCTTCGCCGAAAGTGAGGCCAACGCTTCGCGTTCAGGCTGCTGCGCAGCTTATGCACTGCGTGCACGGCCTCCCTTTTCCGCCCAAGTCCTTGTCCAGCGGATCTGCATGAAGCGCAGCAGCAGCAGCATGGCGGCGGCGCAGGCGGCGAAGGCGACGAAGCCCCACAGGTAGCTGCCGGTGTGTTGTTTGCTCATGCCCATGGCGTTGGGGATCAGGCCGCCGCCCAGGGCGCCGATCTCGCCGATCATCGAGCCGGCCACGGCGGTGGTCAGCGGCCAGCGCAGCGGCACCAACTGGAAGAGGGCGCCGTTGCCCGCGCCCAAAGCGGCGAAGCAGATCAGGAAAAGCAGCATGGTGGTGGGCAGCGAGTTCTCGGCCAGGCCGCAGCCCATCAGGCTGACGGTGACGACCACCAGCACGCCGGTCAGCGTGTTCACGCCGCCCCAGTGGTCGGAGATCCAGCCGCCAAACACGCGCAGCGCCGCGCCCATGAAGGCTGCGAGCATGGTGAGCTGGCCGGCCTGCACCTTGCTGACGCCGAACTGGTCGTAAAAATAACTCGGCAAAAAGGTCACCAGGCCGATGAAGCCGCCAAAGGTCACCGCGTAGATCAGGCTGAAGGCCCAGCCGTCTTTCTCAAACAGGCAGGCGATGTGCTCTTTGAGGCTGGCGTGTTTGTCCAGGTCGGGCGGCTCCTGGGCGAAGAAAATCATCACGGCCATTGGCACCAGCACGGCGATGGCGGCAATGCCGTAAACGGTTTGCCAGCCGAAAGCCTGCGCCAGCGGCGGCGCAAAGAGCGCCGACACGGCCGTGCCCACATTGCCGGCGCCCACCAGGCCCATCGCCAGGCCTTTGTAACGCGGCGGGAACGAGCCCGAGCCGAGCGACAGCGCCACGCCAAAACTGGCGCCGGCAATGCCCAGCAATACGCCCATGGCCAGCAGGTCGTTGAAGGAGTTGACAAAGAAATAACCAAACAGCAGCGCGATGGTGATGCCGCCCATTTCGACCAGTGTGGCGTTTTTGCGGCCAATGTATTGCGCCAGGATGCCCAGCGGAAAACGCATCAGCGCGCCGGCGAAGATGGGTATGGACAACATCAAACCCTTTTGCGAGGGTGTCAGGTTGTAGGTCTCGGAGATGAAGGGCGCCATGGTGCCGTTCATCACCCAGATGGCGCAGGAAAACATGAAGTAGAAAAAGGCAGCGCCCAATGTCGGGGCGTGGCCGGCTTTCAAAAAGGTGCGGAATGCACCGGATTGGGCCGTGGATTGGGTTTTGCGGAGGGAGTGTTCTGGCATGGTGCCATACACCTTGCCAGAACCGTGCCAATTAGTGGCAATCAGCGCATCAAGCGGGGTCCATGCCGTTTTGGCGAATGGTGGCGGCACATTCGGGCGAGGCCATGAAGCGCAGCAGGGCTGCGGAAGCATCGGGCTGCGCGCAGGTCGCGGCCACGGCGCCGCTGAAGGTGGTGATGATTTCAATCGCCGGGGGCAACATGCCAATCATGTCGATGCCCTTGACGTTCAGCAACTCGCTCAACTGCTGAAAACCCAGCGCCACCTCGCCTTTGGCGATCAAGGCGCCCACGGGAACACCCGGCGGCGCCTGCACGATGCGGGGCTTGATGGTTTCGGCAATGCCCCAGCGTTCGAAGAGTTTGGCCAGTTGCACACCGCTGGGGCCGGTGGAGTAACCCAGTGTGGGGGCGGCCAGCACGGCTTGTTTGACAGCCGCTTCCGATGAAATGTCGGGGTGGAGCGTGCCGCTCTGCACCGCAACGCCCACGCCGGAGACGACCAGGTCGCGCAGGCTGCTGTCGGCGAGTTTGCCTGCGGCGTGCAGCTTGTCCATCGCGTTGCGGGCGAGGATGACCAGGTCAAAGGCCTCGCCGGCCAATACACGTTTGGCGGCGTCTACCCCGCCGACGGATTCGACGCTGACGGCCTGGCCGCCGGCCGCCTGGTATTTCGCCACCAGATCGGCCAAGATCACTTTGGTGGCCATGGACGAGAGGATGCGGATGGGTGGCAATGTGGGGGTGGGTGCCAGAGCGTGTGAGGAAGTCATGCCGCGAATTTTAGGCGGCGCCCACGCAACACCCCCTCAAGCCGCCCGCTTCTCCACGTGGCTTTGGCGCGTGTACAAAAAGTCGAGCACGCTCTTGCGGTAGAGCTGGTACAGCGGGCTCTGGGCCAGCGCCACGCGGTCGCGCGGGCGCTCCAGCGGCACTTCAAGAATCTCGCCAATCGTGGCAGCCGGGCCGTTGGTCAGCATGACGACGCGGTCCGACAGCAGCACGGCTTCGTCCACATCGTGTGTCACCATCACCACGGTGCTGTGGGTGGCGGCCACGATGGCCAGCAACTCGTCTTGCAGCTTGGCGCGGGTGAGGGCGTCGAGCGCGCCAAAAGGCTCGTCCAGCAGCAGCACTTTGGGTTCCATACACAGCGCGCGGGCAATGCCCACCCGCTGCTTCATGCCCCCCGAGATTTCGCCGGGGCGCTTGGCGGAAGCGGCGCTCAAGCCGACCATGGCCAGCGCGGCATCGGTGCGCTCTTTCTGTCGGGCCTTGCTTTCGCCGCCAAAGACGCGCTCCACCGCCAGGTGCACGTTTTCAAAACACGTGAGCCAGGGCAGCAACGAGTGGTTCTGGAACACCACGGCGCGGTCCGGCCCCGGCCCGGCGATCTCGCGGTTGGCGCAGATCAGGCTGCCCTGGCTGGGCAGAGTGAGCCCGGCAATCAGGTTCAACAAGGTCGATTTGCCGCAGCCCGAGTGCCCGATGAGCGTGACAAACTCACCCTTGGCCACCGTGAGGTTGATGTTGTGCAGCGCGCAAAACGGGCCAGTTTTGGTTTTGAAGGTCTGTTCGACGTTCTGGATTTCGATGTATTTGCTGGTCAGGTTGTCGCTCATGATGAAACTCCATTTGGCCGTTCGCCTTGAGCTTGTCGAAAGGCTTCGACAAGCTCAGCCCGAACGGGAATTGATCAGGTTTTGACTTCGTCGTAGGTGAAAGCAGTGGCGATTTTGATCAGCGCGAATTCGAGCACCAGGCCGACAAAGCCGATGACAAAAATCGCGATGATGATGTTTTTCACATTCAGGTTGTTCCACTCGTCCCAGACCCAGAAGCCGATGCCGACACCGCCCGTCAGCATCTCGGCGGCAACGATCACCAGCCAGGCGGTTCCGACGGCCAGGCGCACGCCGGTGAGCATGTAGGGCAAGACGGCGGGGAACAGGATCTTGGTCATGATCTTCCATTCGCTCAAATTGAGCACGCGGGCCACGTTCATGTAGTCCTGCGGGACGCGCTGCACGCCCACGGCCGTGTTGATGACCATGGGCCAGATCGAGCAGATGAAGATGGTCCAGATCGCTGCCGGGTTGGCGCCTTTGAACACCAGCAGGCCGATGGGCAGCCAAGCCAGGGGTGACACGGGCCGCAACAGGCTGATGAGCGGGTTGAACATGCGCGAGAGCACTTTGAAGCGGCCGATCATGAAGCCCGCCGGAATGCCTACCAGGGCGGCCATGCCAAAACCTACCGCCACGCGTTCGAGCGACATCAGGATGTTCCAGCCAATGCCCTGGTCGTTGGGGCCCTTGCTGTAGAAGGGGTCGCTGAACACCACCAGCGCCTGTTTGAAAGTTTCAAGCGGCGAGGGGATGCTGCTGCCGGAGGTGATCGACACCAGCGACCAGATGCCAACCAACAAGGCCAGGCCGCCAAACACCGGCAATACTGCCGCCGCAAGGCTGCGCCAATCGATGGGCGAGCGTTTGGCGGCAAGCGGTTTCCCGGCTGCGACCTCGGGCACCACCCCAAGCGCCTGGGCCAGTGGTTCGCCCGGTTGTACGAGGGCCAGTTTGGCCACGCTGGTGGAAGGCGCTTTGGCGGCCGGTGGTGGGCCCCAGGGGCCGTGAAAAACTGCGCTGACCATGGTGTTTTCTCCTTGAAAGCGGATGGGTGGGTCGAATCTGGCGGGGTGGATCAGGCCGGTTGGATCAGGCCGGCGAGGCAGCAATCTTGAACGATTCGGCGTATTTTTTCGGGTCTTTGCCGTCCCACACCACGCCGTCCATGAACTTGCTGCTGCGCATGGCGTCTTTGGGGACGGGTGTCTTGCTGGCGCTGGCGGCCTGCTTGAAGATCTCGGTCTGGTTGATCTGTTTGGCCACGGCCAGGTAGTCCGGGTGCTCCTTGAGCAAACCCCAGCGTTTGTGCTGGGTGAGAAACCACATGCCGTCCGAAAGGTAGGGGAAATTCGCTGTACCGTCGTTGAAGAACTTCATGTGGTTGGCGTCATCCCAGGTTTTCCCCAAACCATTCTGGTAACGCCCCAGGATGCGCTGGTTGATCGCGTCTAGGCTGGTGTTCACATAGGACTTGTCGGCAATGGTCTCGGCCATCTTGTTTTTGTTGGCCAGGCCGGCGTCAATCCACTTGCCAGCCTCCAGGATGGCGGCAGTCACCGCACGTGCGGTGTTGGGGTATTTCTTGACGAAATCACCCGTGGTGCCCAGCACCTTTTCAGGGTGGTCTTTCCAGATGTCCTGGGTGGTGGTGGCGGTGACGCCAATGCCGTCGATGATGGCGCGGTGGTTCCAGGGTTCGCCCACGCAGTAACCGTCCATGTTGCCAACCCGCATGTTGGCCACCATTTGCGGCGGCGGCACGGTGATGACCTTGGCGTCTTTCACCGGGTTGATGCCGTGCGCGGCCAGCCAGTAATACAGCCACATCGCATGGGTGCCGGTGGGAAAGGTCTGGGCGAAGGTGTATTCCCGTTTTTCGGCGGCCATCAGTTTGGCGAGGCCTGGGCCGTCTACCGCGCCCTTGTCGGCCAGCTTTTTCGAGAGGGTGATGGCCTGGCCGTTCTGGTTCAGGTTCATCAACACGGCCATGTCTTTTTTGGGGCCAGAAACACCCAGGTGCACGCCGTAAATCAGGCCATACAGCACATGGGCGAAGTCCAGCTCGCCGGTCACAAGTTTGTCGCGCACGCCGGCCCAACTGGCCTCTTTGGTGGGGATGATCTTCACGCCATATTTCTTGTCGATGCCCAAAACCGAAGCCATCACCACACTGGCGCAGTCGGTCAGCGGGATGAAGCCGATCTTGACTTCATCCTTCTCCGGTTTGTCGGAGCCCTGGGCGTAAACGGCGGCACGCAGCGCGGGGTCGATCACGAGCGCGCCGGCGGCGGCGGTCTGGAGCAAACTGCGACGGGTCATGGGCGGGTCCTTTGCGGGTGTCATGGTGCTTGGGGTCACGATGAAGTCCTTTGAAATGAAAAAAACAAAAAAACAAAATAAAAAGGCGTCCGCATCGTGTTGGCGCGCGATTGAGTCGCGGCAAACACCATGGGGACGCCTTTGTCCTTGCATGAGGGGCTCACCCGCCTTTGGATGAACCCATCAACTGACCTTCGTTGGTCTCAACAGGTACTACGCAAGCCGCGTGCCAGGTTTCGACGCTGCCAGAGGCTCATTCCGCACCGATTTTGTGCAGTGCACCACGCTGCACCGAATCACCTGCAGCGTCAGGTCAACAGGTCGGCCACATCCAGCATGCGCTGGGCAACCTCCACCAGCTTGAGGTTTTTGCCCATAGCGGTTTTGCGCAGGCGCTCGTAGGCGTCTTGTTCACTCAGTTGCTGGCGTTGCATCAAGAGGCCCTTGGCGCGCTCGATCAATTTGCGGTCGTGCAGCTCGGTTTTGGTGCTGGCCAATTCGCTGCGCAAGGCCTGTTCGTGCTGAAACCGGGCCATGGCCACGTCCAGAATCGGGCGGATGCGCGCGCTGGACAAACCGGCCACGATGTAAGCCGACACACCTGCGGCTACGGCGTCGCGCACGTGGGAGGTGTCGTCGTCGTTGGTGAACATGACAATCGGGCGCCGCGCGTCGCGCGTTGCCAGCACTACATGCTCCAGCGCATCACGCGCTTCACTTTCAGCGTCGACGATGATCATGTCGGGCTGCAGCTGGTGGATGCGCTCTGCCAGAAACGCGTCGCCAGGCAACACCGCCACCAGGTTGTAACCACTCTCCAGGAGGCCAATGCGCAGGCTGCGCGAACGCTCCGCCTGAGACAGCGCGAAGCGGTCGTCCGGCGCGGCGGTGTCATCTGGAGAAGCCAGATCGGGTGCCACCACCACGATGCGCAAAGATTCTTTCATGCAACCATCAACGCAAGATTTGGGCCAGTAGGCGCAGCCGCCACGGCCATAAGGAAGGTGCCAGCGGGGTGCGTCACGCTCTAAACTTGGGCAATATGGACATGGAAACGTCACCGGCAAGTGTTTTGGTTTTGGGCATTGAGTCGTCCTGTGACGAAACCGGTGTGGCGCTGGTGCGCTCGCAGGGTGCGGGCACACCGCTGCTGCTCTCGCATGCCCTGCACAGCCAGGTCGAGATGCACCAGGCTTATGGCGGAGTGGTGCCTGAGCTGGCCAGCCGCGATCATATCCGCCGGGTATTGCCGCTGACCACCCAAGTGCTGGCTGCGTCTGGCTGCGCGTTGGCGGATGTCGATGTGATTGCCTTTACCCGGGGGCCGGGGCTGGCCGGCGCTTTGTTGGTGGGCGCGGGTGTGGCGTGTGCGTTGGGGGCCGCATTGGGAAAGCCGGTGCTGGGGGTGCATCATCTGGAAGGGCATCTGCTGTCGCCGTTTTTGAGCGCTGATCCGCCCGAGTTCCCGTTCATTGCGCTGCTGGTGTCAGGCGGGCACACCCAGTTGATGCGGGTTGAAGGGGTAGGGCTTTACGAATTGCTGGGTGAAACCATCGACGATGCGGCGGGTGAGGCTTTTGACAAATCGGCCAAGCTGTTGGGTTTGGCCTACCCAGGCGGGCCCGCGCTGGCGCGCCTGGCCGAAAGCGGTGACGCGGCCGCCTTCAAGCTGCCGCGCCCGCTTTTGCACAGCGGCAACCTTGATTTTTCATTCGCCGGGCTGAAAACGGCTGTGATGGTGCAGGCAAAAAAATTGGGCGATACCCTGGAGACCCGCAAAGCCGACCTGGCCGCGTCTGCGCAGGCGGCCATTGTGGAGGTGCTCTTGAAAAAGTCCTTGCGCGCCCTCCACGACAGCGGCCTGAACCGCCTCGTCGTCGCCGGCGGGGTTGGCGCCAACCGGCAGCTTCGGCTGCAGTTGGGTGCGGCTTGCGCAGAGCGGGGCGTGCGCGTGCATTACCCCGAGCTGGATTTATGCACCGACAACGGCGCCATGATCGCCATGGCTGCGGCGATGCGCTTGCAATCCGGAATTGGGCGCTCCAACACGGCTTACGCTTTTGACGTGAAGCCGCGCTGGGATCTCGCCTTGATGACGGAATGACCTCGCTTCGCTTCGATGACTTCGCCTGCGGCTTCAATGACTTCAGTCATAGGCGCGCAGCGCCATCATCGATGCCGAAGGCTAGGTCATTTCGTCATGGTCAAGAAACCGTGAGCTCCGCCACCGCGCTGACAACGACCTTCTTGGCCAGTTTCAGGGTCAACACGCCGTTGTCGAGTTTGGCCTCGCTGCCGGCGGCGTCGATGTCCTGCGGCAACTCATAAGCCGCCTTGTACTGGCGTGTTGCGCCTTCTTTGGCGCTGATGCGCACCACGGCGCCTTCAATGCCGATGACCAGCTGGTCTTTGGCAATGCCGGGCACGTCAAAACTCAGGGTGAAGGACTTCTCGTCCTGCTCGAAATTGCCGGCGTTTTGGCGGGTGGCCAAAAGGGTGTCGTCAAGAAAACGCTCCAGCGAACGGCCGGTGGGGGCGTAGGCGTGGCGGCGCAGGCTGGGCAATGTATGTGAAGCAAAAAACATGGAAAACTCCTGGTGGATTTTGCGGCGCGCACCGTGTTTGCCGCATGCCTCCAATCTGCGATTCATCCGCAGCAAATCAAGAGACCCGGCCCATGTTTATTGTTTGGCCGTTGCTCTTGAAAACGCGCTTGAAGGGGCTATCTGATGCGACCGGCTGTTGCTGCCATGACAGATGACTTCGCTTCGCTTCAATGACCTCGCTTCGCTTTGATGACTGCGCTTCGCGCCATGACTGAAGTCATTGAAGCCGCAGGCGAAGTCATCCAAGCGAAGCGAGGTCATCTTTCATGAAAGGAGCACACGGCCAACTATCACCAACAAAGCGCTATAATTCCAAGGCTTTGCTCCCCACGGGGGCGAAACACACGCCGGGGCATTTCCAGCTCCGAGCGCAAGTTCATAAACGGGCGAAAGCCCTGACACACAGGAAATCCAATGATCGCATCCAGCATCAAAGCCGCTGTCGTCAAAGACAACGCACGCCAGGCCGGTGACACCGGCAGCCCCGAAGTTCAAGTTGCGTTGCTCACCGCGCGCATCAACGAGCTGACCCCCCACTTCAAGACCCATGCCAAAGACCACCACGGCCGCCGTGGTTTGCTTCGCATGGTGAGCCGCCGGCGCAAACTGCTCGACTATTTGCGCAGCAAGGACGCCGAGCGTTACACGGCACTGATCGCCAAACTGAACCTGCGCAAATAAACCCGGGTTCACAATCCACAAACGCCTGGCTTTCTGCGAATTTTTTCGGGAAGTCGGGCGTTTCGCATTTAATAAACCCAATTCGCAAAACCATTCGGTGTTTGTTCGGAGCCAGCCAAATCGGAGCGAAGCTGGGTCATTCCAATTGAATTCAAACCCTGAAGTCACCTGGACTGGCATCGTGTTCTGTGCGGCAATTCCGGGTGAAAACCGAGCCCTTCGTGAGGTGGCTTACCTCACCCCCTAGATGGAGAACCCCATGACAATGTTCAACAAAGTGACCAAAACCTTCCAGTGGGGCCAGCACAAGGTCACCATGGAAACCGGCGAGATCGCCCGCCAGTCCACCGGCGCTGTGCTGCTGGACATGGACGGCACCGTGGTGTTGGCCACGGTAGTCGGCAAGACTGAAGGCAAGGCCGGGCAGGATTTTTTCCCGCTGACGGTGGATTACCTCGAGAAAACCTACGCCGCCGGCAAGATCCCCGGCAGCTTCTTCAAGCGTGAAGGCCGTCCCAGCGAATTCGAAACGCTGACCAGCCGCCTCATCGACCGCCCGATCCGCCCGCTCTTCCCTGAAGGTTTCTTCAACGAAGTGCACGTGGTGGTGCATACCGTGTCGCTGAACCCGGAAGTTGACGCCGACATTGCCGCTTTGATCGCTGTGAGCGCTGCGTTGTCGGTCAGTGGCCTGCCGTTCAATGGCCCGGTGGGCGCAGCCCGCGTGGGTTACGTCAACGGCGCGTACGTGTTGAACCCCGGCCAGACGGCACGCAAAGAGTCGTCGCTTGATTTGGTCGTCGCAGGCACTGAAGCGGCCGTGTTGATGGTCGAATCGGAAGCCAAGCAGCTCAGCGAAGAAATCATGCTCGGCGCGGTCGTCTTCGGCCATGAGCAGGGCAACATCGCGATCAACGCGATCCACGAACTGGTGCGCGAGGCCGGCAAACCGGTCTGGGACTGGAAAGCCCCCGCCAAGAACGAGCCATTGATCGCCCAGGTGCAGGCGCTGGCCGGCGACAAACTTGCCGCCGCTTACCAGATTCGCAACAAACAGGCCCGCACGCAGGCTTGCCGCGTCGCGTATGCAGATGTGATGAGCGCGCTTAAAACCAGTGGCGAGCCGTTCGACAACGTGGTTATTGAAGGCCTCCTGTTTGAAATCGAAGCCAAGATTGTGCGCAGCCAGATCCTCGCGGGCGAACCACGCATTGACGGGCGCGACACGCGCACCGTGCGCCCCATCGAAATCCGCAACGGCTTGTTGCCCCGCACCCACGGCTCGGCGCTGTTCACACGCGGCGAGACGCAGGCTTTGGTCGTCACCACGCTCGGCACCGAGCGCGACGCTCAGCGCATTGATGCGCTGGCCGGCGAATACGAAGACCGCTTCATGCTGCACTACAACATGCCTCCGTTTGCCACCGGTGAAACCGGCCGTGTCGGCACACCCAAGCGCCGCGAAATCGGCCACGGCCGTCTGGCCAAACGCGCGTTGATCGCCTGCTTGCCGACCAAAGAAGAGTTCCCCTACACCATGCGTGTGGTGAGCGAGATCACCGAGTCCAACGGCTCCTCGTCGATGGCTTCGGTCTGCGGCGGTTGCCTGGCGCTGATGGACGCCGGTGTGCCGCTGAAGGCGCACGTGGCCGGCATCGCCATGGGCCTGATCAAGGACGGCAACCGCTTTGCAGTGCTGACCGACATCCTGGGCGACGAGGACCATCTCGGCGACATGGACTTCAAGGTTTGCGGCACGAGCGAAGGCATCACCGCCTTCCAGATGGATTGCAAAATCGCCGGCGTCTCCAGCGCCCTCATGCGCGAGGCGCTTGAGCAAGCAAAACGCGGGCGTATGCACGTGCTTGAAAAAATGAACGAGGCGATCTCCGCGCCGCGCGCGGAACTCTCGCCGCTGGCGCCGAGAATCACCACCATCAA
>JANNEZ010000362.1:0-8770 GCA_031379255.1 Rhodoferax sp.
CCGCGCAGCGGACCGACAGAGCCGCACCTGTCCGAGCCGCAGGCGAGTTGTGCGGCGGCCCCGTCGTTGCGTACTGCAGATGGTCGCCCGAAGGGCCTGCGACAGTTGAGCGCCAGCGGCGCTGCGGGGGTTCAGGCCGACGGCCTAACCAGCAGTTCCCAAGTCAGCAAAGTTGTTGATCTTCACTGCCCCATCCGGAAACCGGGCAATGATGTCCAACTCGCCACCCATCGCCTGGATGTGGCTGCGCAGGGTGGACAAATACATGTCTGTGCGTTTTTCGATCTTGGCAATGGAAGGCTGCTGCACATGCAGCACGTCAGCCAACATTTTTTGCGACAGGCCACGCGCCTGGCGCAATTCATGCAGCGGCATTTCTACCAGCATCACTTTGGCTTTGGCGTCGGAGCGTTGCTGCGCCGCCGGGCTCAGCTTTGAGCGCAGTTCAGAGAATTTCTTGGCCATCATTTTTCTCCTTCACGTTGATTTGTTCCAGGTGTTCGTCATACAGCCGGTCGGCGATGGGCACATGCACCTCGTACCAGCGGCCATCACCCGTCTTGTCGCCCCCGATCAGCAAAATCGCCATGCGCCGAGGGTCAAAAGCGTAAAGCGTCCGATAGGGCAAACCGTTGTGCTGGGTGCGCAGTTCACGCATGTGCCCATGGCGGGAGCCGTTGATCGCGCTGCTGTGCGGATACCCCAGCGCCGGGCCTCTGTCCTCCAGCAAGCGAACGAAGCAGCCAGCGACTCTTGCTCCGTTTCCATCAGGCTATGCCACCATTCGCCAAACTCGTCGGTGTATTCAACGTCCCAGTTCATGACGGAAATATAACCTCTGTGGAATATTCCGTCAAGGGAATATAAAACACCCCTGGCCTGGCCGCGTAGCGAGTTCGAGCACCAGCGATGATGCAGGTGTTGCAGATGGTCGCCCGAAGGGTCAGAGACAGTTGAGCGCCAGCGGCGCTGCGGGGGTTCAGGCCGACGGCCTAACCAAAGTGACCGCCTTCACGCGCCGACGCAATCGCGCAGCGCCTCCTGGGCCAGCGTGTTGATGCTCTTGCCTCGGGCCTGGGCGGCGATGGCCAGCTTCTCGTGCAAGTCCGGAGGAATCCTCACGTTGAACTTGCCAGAGAAATGCCGCCTTGGTTCGATGCTTTTTTCAGCGCACACCTCAAGAAACACCTGCAAGGACTTGCGGAACTCGGCGCGCAGTTCTTTGGGATTTTTCCCGTAGAAATCGGCCCCGCCGTTGAGGCCCAGGATTTCTCCCCGGAACATGTCCAGCTCGGCATCGAATTCGATCACGGCGTGAAAGTCGTCAACTGTCATGACATTCATGATTCAACTCCATGTTGTTCAAGCCATTTGCGGATTGCAGCCACGGCTCCCTTGTCTGTATTGGGCGACGGATGCGGCCGGTGGAAAACCCTGACTTCGCCAAACAGGTAAACCGAGACACGGCTGCCAGCGCGCTCTTCAATTTCAGCCCCAAGCTCTGCAAACAGAGCCTCAATATCCCGCCACTGGACATTGCCACTTGTAGGTCGGGAGAAAATCAATTCGACAACGCGCTGATGCCGCCTTTTCATGAATGATAGTACCATTTTTAGGTACCAAATACAACTATGACCCAAACCCCTACAGTGCCGCTGAAGATCGTGAGTCGTACAGAGCTCATTTATTCTGCACCGTGTACAAGATCGCGAATAAGCGGAGGCTGCGCTCCGTACTTGGCAAAGTCAGCATTCACTTGGGCATCGCTGGCAACGGCCAAATCTTCAAGATGCTGATACACGCCCATTTTGTCGGATTTGGCTAATTTTATGTATCTCATTATTGACAAATTATCATATTTGTCTAAAATGAGATGCGCTATGCCAGCGCGTATTCAAACTATTGACAAAACCGCAGCTCAAAAACTTGCTGTTATTGGGCAGCAGATTCGCACGCGCCGCAAGGCGCTCAAGATCAACGCCACTGTGGCGGCAGAGGCATCTGGCGTGTCGCGGGTTACGCTGCACCGCATAGAGCGCGGCGAGCCCTCTGTCACCTCGGGGGCCTACCTGAATGCATTGGCTGCTTTGGGATTGGACTTCGGAGTCGTTCAGCCGACTACGACGTCGCTGGATGCAAAACCTGAGTCCACGCCCAATCCCCCGCACTGGATTCCAGCCCGCGTGCGGTTGGCGGACTACCCGCAACTCAAACAGCTTGCCTGGCAGGTTCACGGCACCGACGAGCTGACGCCCGCAGAGGCCCTTGGCATATACGAACGCAATGCGCGGCATCTGGATACACAGGCCCTGGAGCCCTCAGAGCGCAATTTGATCGACGCACTGCGATTAGCCCTTGGCAATGGCTGACCCAACGTTCAATCGGCCCCATCACCAGCGCATTGCCCAGGTGCTGCGGGCCTTGAACGGCCCCCTGCTGCAAGAAAACAATTGCCTCTTTGGCGGTGGCACGGCCATCGCCCTGCGTTATGGCGAATACCGCGAGTCGGTTGACATCGACTTTTTGATGTCCAGCGTGGGCCACTACCGCGCCCTGCGGCAACTGTTGACGGGCCCAGCCGGCATCACGGCCATCGTGCGCGCCGGCGCACAGCCCGTGCTTCAAACACGTGAAATGCGGGCAGACCAATACGGCATCCGCACCCTGTTATCGATGGACGGGCAAAGCGTCAAATTTGAAATCGTCCTCGAAGGCCGTATCGAGCTGGCCCAGCCAACTGCTGCTGATCAGGTCTGCGGCATTGCCACCTTGACCCCGCTGGACATGGCGACATCCAAGCTTCTGGCCAACTCAGACCGTGGCGGCGACGATAGCGTGTTCAGCCGCGATTTGATTGATCTGGCCATGATGGCGCCGCCGCTACCCTTGCTGCGCCAGGCGGTTGCCAAGGCTGAAACGGCCTACGGCCCCTCGGTTCTGCGAGATCTCCAAAAAGCCATCGATGCCATCCAAACCCGCCCAGGACGCCTGGAGCGGTGCATGCAGGTGATGGCGATGGCGCTGCCCAAGGCGGTGCTGTGGCAAAGAATTCGCGCCTTGAAACGGGTATTGCCCTAGAAAGAGCCGCGTTCAACCCACCTCCAACGCCCGCTGCCGCCACGCCAGCAGCGCCCCCAGCCACAAGGCCGCCGCGCTGAAAATCAGGCCGCGCTCCAGGCCACCGGGGCCATCAGAGATCCAGCCGGTCACGGTGGGGCCAACGATCTGGCCGGCGGCAAACACAACGGTAAAACTGCTGATGCCCGCCGCCCAGCCCGCAGGCGGCAGGTTGTGCCGCACCAGTGCCGTGGTGGACGCCACCACCGACAGGAACACCGCGCCAAACAACACGCCCGAAGCCAACACAACGCTCTGCACGTCAGTGAGCGCTGGCATTACGGTGGCAAAACCCAGCAGCAGGCTCAAAATCGCCAGCGTCTCGCCACCCTTGAAACGGTCCAGCAAACCGGCCCACAAGCGCGCCGAGAGCAGCACGGCCACACCCAGCAGGCTGTAAAACAGCGTGACCTGCTGCGGGCTGGCGCCCTGCTGGCCGATCAGCGCGATCACAAAAGTCATGTAGCCGATGTAACCCACGCCGAACAAGAAATAACTCGCCAGCGCGAAGCGGAAGTCGCGCCACCGAAAGCTTCGCGCCAGCCCAGGCTGCGATGCCGGTGCCGATGGCTCGCTGCCCGGCACCTGCATACCCGGCGGCGCCACGCCGGTCCTGGCAATCGCGCCCAGGACCCGGGCCGGCCACAGCAGGATCAGCGTGCCCGCCACGCAACCCAGCGCCAGCGCCCACCAGGCCCAAGCCCAGCCGTGCGCCTGGCCCGCTGCTGCTTGCAACACCGCAGGCACCAGCAGCGCCGACAGCACGATGCCAAAGCCGGTGCCACCGTAATACAGACCGATCAGAAACCCGCTGCGCGCTGGCACCAGGGCCGCCAGCCGGGCGGCAAGCAAGCCCCCGGTGGCAAATACCAGCGCGCTGGCCACGCCCGCCAGCAGGCGCTGCAGCAACAAGGGCGCGGCGCTGGTGAAGAAGCCGCACAGCGCCATGAACACACTCGTCAACACCGCGCCAAACAGCAACACGGTAGTGGCCTCATGGCGCTTGAGCAGCCAGGGCAAGGCCAGCGCGCCGAGCAAATAACCCAGCGCGTTGGCGGTGTTCATGCTGCCCGCCAACAGATAGCTCCAGGCCAGGTCTTCCCGCATGGGAGGCAACAACAGCCCGTAAGCAAACCGGGCAATGCCCAGCGACACCGCCGCGCCCATCGAGAGCGCCAGCGCCAGCCAGAAGCCTGATTGCGCCGAAGGTTGGGGGAAAGGGGGTATCGCAGCCATGCCCGCGCATTGTCGGGCAGGGCATGTTGCGCCTACTGCGCCGGGTAGCCGGTGATGGCGCGGATGTCGTGGTACAGCGGCTGCAGGCGTTGGTACATGCGCAGGTAGACGCGTTTGTAGAGCGCGTCATAGGTGCGGGCGTGTTCGGGCGCCGGCGTGAAGACACGGCCGATGCGCGTCATCTCGCGCACGGCGGTGGCGTAGTCCGGGTGCAGCTTGAGGCCCACGGCCGCCACCATGGCGGCGCCCAGGCCGCTGGTTTCATACAGATGCGGGCGCTCGCAGGGCAAATTGAAAATATCTGCGCTCAACTGCATGGCCGCGTCGCTCTGCGAGCCGCCGCCCGAGATGCGGATGCGCTCGATCTTCCTGCCGCCGCGCTTTTCGATGCGCTCCTTGCCTTCGCGCAGCGCGTAGGCCAGGCCTTCGAGAATCGCCCGGTACAGGTGCGCACGCGTGTGCACGTCGCCAAAACCGATGATGGCGCCCTTGGCTTCGGGGCCGGGTATTTTGATGCCGGGGTTCCAGTAGGGCTGCAGCGTGAGACCGAGCGAGCCCGGCGGCACGGCGTTGACCAGTGCGTCAAACAGTTTCTCGGGCGGCTCGCCGCTTTCTCGGCTCAATTGTTGTTCGAGAAGGCCAAACTGCTCCTTGAACCAGTTCACCATCCAGTAGCCGCGGCTGATCTGGATCTCGGTGTTGTAGTGCCCGGGCACCGCCGCCGGGTAAGGCGGAATCATCGGTGTGGGCTCCAGGTATTTTGCCGTGCTGGTGTTGATGGTCGCCGCTGTGCCGTAAGACAGGCAGGCCACCTCGGGCGTGAGGCAGCCGGCGCCCAGCACTTCACAGGCCTTGTCGGCAGCGCCGGCAATGACCGGCGTGCCCCGTGGGATGCCGGTGGCCCGGGCGATGGCTTCGCTGATCTCGCCCAGCGTGCTGCCGGCAGTCACCAGCTCGGGCAACATATGGGGCCGCACCGCCAGGGCCTGCCATTTCCAGTCGTTCTTCGCCGCCCACTTCTGGGTTTTCTGCTCAAACGGGATGTAGGCCACCTGCGAGCCGATGGAGTCAACAAATCGGCCGGTCAGCCGGTAATTGAGGTAACCCGAGAGCAGCAGGAACTTGTCGGTCCTGGCCCAGATGTCGGGCTGGTTCTGCGCGATCCAGTTGCATTCCGCCTCATGGCAAAAATAACGCAGCGTGTCGCCCATGCCGATGAGTTTGAAGAGGCTGCTCCACAACAGGGAGATTTTGGGCAACTGCGTGGCGCGGCGCTGGTCCATCCAAATGATGGCCGGACGCAGCGGCTGGCCGCTTGGGTCGAGGTTGATCACGGTGCCGCGCTGCGTGGTCAGCACCACGCCGGCCACAGCCTCGCGGGGTACTTGCGTGGCCGCCCACAATTGCTGGCAGGCACTGCACAGGTCACGCCAGAAGGCTTCGGGCTCGTTCTCCTTCCAGCCGTGCTGCGGCGAGGTGTAGCTGGTGACTATCACCTGCGCCTTGTCCACCAGGTTGCCGCGCAGGTCAAACAGCAAGGCGCGCACGCTTTGGGTGCCAAAGTCAATCGACAGCAGATGGCGCTCGGTCATGGCGGGGCTCCTGGTGTTATCGCGTTACAACGCCAAGGCGGATTCTGGCAGGCTGTAGTGGGTGTGGATCAGATCGGTGTAGCGCTGCAGTTCCGCCTCCCAACGGGCGTCGTCCCAGCCCAGCGCCGCCTGGCAAATGGCGCGGATGCGCGCGCTGTGCGCCAGCGCCCCGTGCGGCAACACCAGGCCCAGCCGGGTGCGGCGCAGCAGCAGGTCGTCCAGATGCCGCACACATTCATGCTCCGCAGCCACGCGCAACTCCAGCCACAGCGTGGTGGTGCCGGGCACACACTCAAACTCTTCCGGCCTTGCGCCCTGCGCCAGAGTGGCCGCCTCAGTACCGTAGCGGGCCGACAGCCTTTTCTCAATCAGGCCTTTGGGTCCCATCAAATGGACTTTTGATGCCCTGAAAACAGGATCGTCGTCACGCTGAAAAGTTTTGCCAGCGAGTGACGCCGCCAGCGCCAGCGCGTCCTGCGCCATCAGCCGGAAGGTGGTCAGCTTGCCGCCCGTGAGGGTGACCAGGCCGGCCTCGTTGATCGCCACATGGTCGCGCGAAGCACTGGAGGCGGCGCCCGCGCTGCTGGCCACCACCGGCCGCACGCCCGCATAACAGGCGATGACATCACGTGCTGTGAGGCGCGCGCCGGGCATCTGGTCGTTCACGGCGGCCAGCAAGTAACGCACCTCATCGGCGGTGATGCGGGCCTCGGTATTCAGGTCATTTTTATCGTCAAGGTCGGTGGTGCCGATCAGCGTCACGCCTTCCCAAGGGTAGAAATACAAGGGGCGGCCGTCTTCCAGATGGAACAGGCTCACGCATTGCGCCACCGGCAACCGCCACGCGGGCACCACCAAGTGGCTGCCGCGCAGGGGCCGCAACATGGGCGGGCCACCCACCTGGCCACGCAGCTGGTCCGCCCAGGCGCCGGTGGCGTTGACGACCACACGGGCGCGGATGTCAAAACCGGCGCCGGCGCCGGCGTCGCGGGCGCGCACGCCGACAACCCGGCCAGTGGCCATCAACAGGGTATCCGCGCGGATGTCGTTCTGTGCCAGCGCGCCGTCGGCCCTGGCCTCGGCCAGCACACGCAGCACGAGACGGGCGTCGTCGGTCACCGCGTCTTCGTAGACCATCGCGCCCTTGAGCTGCGGCGGGTTCAGGCCCGGCACCAGCGTGCGCGCGGCAGCCGCATCCACATAACGGTCGGTGCGCCGCCCGGCCATCAGGCCATAAACCCACAGCCCCAGCTGGAACATCCTGCGGCCGGGCTTTCGGCCCTCACAGTCCGCAAAGAAAAAACTCAGGGGTTCGACCAGGTCGGGCGCTTCCTTCATCAGCCGCTCGCGCTCCTGCACCGCGTGGCGCGTCAGCGTCAGCTCGCCTTCCTTGAGGTAACGCAACCCCCCATGCACCATCTTGCTGGAACGGCTGGAGGTGCCCCAGGCAAAGTCACGCTGCTCGATCAGCGCCGCTTTCCAGCCGCGCCGCGCCGCCTCGCGCAACACACCCGCGCCGCTGATGCCGCCGCCAATGACCAGCACGTCCCACAGCTCGCTTTGCAGGCGCGCCACATCGGCATTGCGCTGTTGCGCAGGGGCCGTCAGCTCGCCCATGGCCCGCCATCGGGCAAGAGCTTGCCCGGGTTCATGATGCCCTCTGGGTCAAAGTGGCGGCACAACTGCGCCAGCGTGGCCATGCCGATCGGGCCTTTTTCCACATGCAGGTTTGCCGCGTGGTCGCGCCCCACCCCATGCTGGTGGCTGACCGTGCCGCCGTGTTCGGCGATCACTTTGGACACCGCGTTTTTGTAACGCTGCCAGCGCTCCAAGTTGGGGGCGAAGCCGCCCGCCGCCGTTTTCCAGACAAACTGCGAATAGATGCTGCTGCCCTGCGCATACACGTGCGAGAGGTGGGTGAAGGCATGCACCGGCTCCTCGTAGTGGGCAAAGGCGTCGCGCGCCGCCTGCTCCATGGCCTGCATCAGCGGTTTGACCTGGGGCCAGTCCACCGCCGTCTCCAGCGTGTCGACCGAATAACCGGCGTCCCACAGGCTGTTGCGCAGATAAGGGCCCATGAAGCGGTTGGCCGCCCACTTGTTGCCGATGGCTGTGCCGATATAAACCGCGCTGCGGGGCTTGAGGGCGCGCCGGGCATTTTTCAGCGCATGCGCCGCCGCCCTTTTATCGCCGGTTGCACCGATCATCAGCACGCATTTGTCTGCGCCACAGCCACGCCAGCCCAGGTAACGCTCCAGATTTTTGATAAGGCCCGGGTGGCCGGCCATCGTCAGGTTGGTGCGAGTTTCAATCGCGTTTGACAGCCGCATCATCGACAGGCCAGGGCGCGCCTGCACCAGTTCGCGTACGCCTGCTTCGGCCTGGTCCCAGTTGGGGAAAAACAGCGCGTGGAAACTCTCGTGTGTCGGCGCTTTGCTCACCCGCACCACCACCTCGGTCAACACGCCAAAACGGCCTTCCGAGCCCAGCACGATTTCGCGCAGGTCGGGGCCAGCAGCGGAGGCGGGCAGGGTCGGGATATCGAGCCGGCCCAGCGGTGTCTCCATGCGGCCACCGGCAAATAGCTGCTCGATGCGCCCATAACGCAGCGACTGCTGGCCGCTGGAGCGGGTGACCACCCAACCCCCCACCGTCGAATATTCAAACGATTGCGGGAAATGCCCCAGCGTGTAGCCGTGCGCGCGCAGTTGCGCTTCGACCTGCGGCCCCGGCGTACCCGCGCCAAAAGTGGCCAGCTGGCTGGTTTTGTCCAGATGCAGCAAGCGGTTCATGCGCGAGAGATTGATCGACAGGACTGGTTGCCC
>JANNEZ010000082.1:0-7398 GCA_031379255.1 Rhodoferax sp.
CGATGGGTGCTGTCGAGTTGCGAGACAAAACCGATGCCTTCGCCCTCGCCCTTCAGGTAGTCGTAACCCCATTTCCACTGGTAACCGGTGGCCTTGATGGTGAGGTCGGCATTGGTGGTGTCTTTCATCGCCACAATCACCCTGGTGGCGGGCAGGGCCATCAGGATCACGATGATGAAGGGCACGATGGTCCAGATCACTTCGACGGTGACCGACTCATGGAAGTTGGCGGCCTTGTAACCCTTGTCTTTGCGGTGTTTCCAGATGGAATAAAACATCACACCAAACACAGCCACAAAAATCACGGTGCAGACAATCATCATGAACCAGTGCAGCCAGGCCTGTTCTTCGGCGATTTTGGTCTCCGCCGGGTGCAGGTTGAGCTGGTTGACGGCAGGCCCGCCGGGCAAGCTGTTGACCGCATGCGCTGCCGTCAGGGCCACGGAACCGGCCCACGCGCCAATCAGCAGCAGCAACCGGACGAATGTATTGAAAATGCTCTTCATCGTGTTCACTTCTTCATTGCCTCAATCAAAATTCCAAATCTTTACGGTGTGATCACCATCGCCTGGGCATCGCGCAGGGCCATGCGGATCTCGCGCGCCAATTGCGGCCGCAACTCGGGCCGGACAAACCGGCCCACATTGATGCGGCGCCCCTGGCCCGACAACTCAATCAAGGAGCCGTCACCCAGCCGGGGCTCCACCCGAACCCAATCGCGGTTGAATTCAGCGCGCTCAAGCTTTCCGCCGTTTTCGAGTTCCACCACCAGTTGGGGGCCAGCCAGAGAAATCCGCTCGCCGTCACCCGCATGCCGGGCGTAGACCAGAAACGCAGCACCCACCGCAACCAACTCCAACCCGGCAAATGGCAACACAAAGGTTGCGCCCTGAAACCAAAACGCCGTGCCGATGCCCAAAGACACCACACACAACGAGAGGTACAGCAAACCCAACTGCCCCGGTGTGACCGAGCAGTTACGCCGCAGAAACCACTGGATGCTCTGGCCCGTCACCGTAGCCTGAACCGTAGCGAAGCGAAAAATCAAGTCTGTCACGCAAGTTGCCTGAACAAGTCCGCACTGTTACTCTTCGAAACTCCAAGGGTAATCCCCCGAAATCCAACCGCGAGATTGTAGCCGACGCTTGTGCCCCCCGCTGGCGGCAGGAGCTAGGAAGCTGGCCCGGCGGCGGCGCGAAGCGCCTTGCGCATTTCATCCAGAGAAACCGTGGTTTCAGCGCTGACGGCCAGGCGCCGCTGCGGCTTGATGGCATGGCCATAAACCACCTCAAACGTCAGCTTGAGTCGCCCGCCATCCGCCGGATCGGCGAGTTGGGCCTTCAGCGCCTCCTTCAGGCGCGACAACCAGCGGCGACCCCGCAGCGCTGGAAATCGGCCCGCGTGCAGATTGCGCCCCAGCGTGCGCAGCTCGGCCAGCAGGCGTTCGGGTGTTTCATAACTCAGGGTGATGCGTTCCATGTCCAGCACCGGCTCGGCGAAACCGCTGGCCACCAGCATGTCCCCCCAATCGTGCATGTCGGTGAATTCGTGCGATGGCGCGGGCCAGCCGAGTTGCTGGTAGACACCGCGCAGCTCGCGCAGGGTGTCCGGCCCCAGGCAGGAGAACATCAAAAAACCCTCCACGGCCAGCGCCTTGTGCCATGCGGCAATCAGCGCCTGCGGGTCGGCCGCCATGTGCAGGGCCATGTTCGCCCACACCATTTGGGCGACGCCCTCTGGCGGCATCGCCACGCGGATCCGCGGTGTTTTCCAGCGCGCCAGGTTCCACCAGGGTTTGGCGGTCAGTTGGGTCGCTTCGCCGGCTTGTTTCGGATCACTCACCGCCCAAAAACACTCTGAATCCGCGTAGCGGCGCGCCAGCAGGGTCTGCGCCGCCATGCCGCCCTTGAGCGGCTCCCAATGCGCCCATACGGCGGGTTGCAGCCGGATCAGTGCCAGGCGCTCCTCCATCCGGCGCGCCACTTCGTCGTGCAGCCAGGGCGATACCGCCAGGGGCAGGCTCTGCCAGCGCGCGGCGGCGGGGTGGTCGATGGTGGGTGGGCGCTCGTTCGGCATGGGGCGGGGCGGTGGGTTGCGGCGAGTATATTGACAGGATCCCCATGAAACCCTTGCCGACCGCTTTGCCCGCCCGCTCCTGCCCTATCCAGCGCCGATGTTCCGATCACTGATCCAGCGCGCGGGCGGCGCCTTGCCCAGCCAATGCGCCGTTTGCCGGGCCTGGCCTGCGGCACAGCCGGTATGTGAAGCCTGCGTTGCCGCGTTCGGTCAACCGCAGCCGCGCTGCCAGACCTGCGCCTTGCCGGTTTTGGGCGGTGTCAGCCAATGTGGCGAATGTGTTCTCAGCCCGCCGCCGCTGGACGCCTGTTTGACCGCCGTAGGTTACGACTTCCCATGGCAAGACCTGGTGATGGATTTCAAATTCCGCGACATCCCTGGCTGGGCGGACCTGTTCGCCCTCTTGCTCAAAAGCATGCCCGGGGTTGAGGCCGCGCTCGCCAACGCAGACCTGTTGCTGCCCGTTCCCTTGAGCACCGCGCGTTTGAAGCAGCGCGGCTATAACCAAGCACTGACGCTGGCGCGCGCCCTGGAACCTGACAAAACACGCGCCCGCCTGTTGCTGCGCATCAAGGACACCCCGGCGCAAAGCCTGCTGGACCGGGCGGCGAGACTGCACGAAGTGAAAGACGCGTTTGCGGTTGATCCGCTCCTGGCTGCGCAGATTCGCGGCAAAAAGATCGTGCTGGTCGACGACGTGATGACCAGCGGCGCAACCCTGCACGCCGCCGCCCGCGCTGTGCGGGCAGCCGGAGCGTCCCATATCTGCGGCCTAATATTCGCCCGAACGGAACGTTCATAACCCCATGTTCAACATCGTCCTGGTCCACCCCGAAATCCCGCCCAATACCGGCAACGTGATCCGCCTGGCGGCCAACACCGGCTGCCGCTTGCACCTCATCGAGCCCCTGGGCTTCAGCATGGAAGACGCCCAGCTGCGTCGCGCCGGGCTCGACTACCACGAATACGCCCCAGTGATCCGCCACGCCAGCTGGCCAGCGTTTGTGGATGCTGAAAAGCCGGCGCGTGAGCGCCTGTTTGCGCTCACCACCAGAGGCGAACACTCCGTTTTTGAGGCGAATTTTCGGCCAGGCGACTGGCTGGTGTTTGGTTCGGAAACCAAAGGCCTGAGCGATTCGGTTCGCTCAGCCATCGACCCGGTCCAATGGCTGCGGCTGCCCATGCGGCAGGGCCAGCGCAGCCTCAACCTGTCAAACGCCGTGGCCGTGACGGTGTTTGAGGCCTGGCGGCAAAACGGGTTTCAGGGCCAGGGCTTTCAGGGGTAACTGCGCCCGATCGACTCGGCCACACACACGGGTTTGTCGGAGCCTTCACGCTCCACCGTCACGCTCCAGGTGAACTGCTTGCCATTGCGGTCGATGTCTTCGACTTTGAGCAGCTTGAGCCGCCCGCGCAGGCGGCAGTCCACGGGCGCGGGTGACGTAAAACGCACCTTGTTGAGCCCGTAGTTCACGCCCATGCCTTTTTGCTTCACTTCAAAGGTGTTGGCCATGAATTTGGGCAAGAGCGACAGCGTGAGGAAACCGTGCGCTATCGGCGCGCCAAAGGGGCCTGCCTTGGCGCGTTCCACGTCGACGTGGATCCACTGGTGGTCGCCGGTGGCTTCAGCGAACAGGTTGACCTGCTGTTGGGTGATGGTGATCCAGTCGCTGGCGCCGACTTCCTGGCCCACGCAGGCGGCCAGTTCGGCGATGGTTTGAAACGTTCTCATGGGGTCTCCGGTTGAAAGTCTATTGGTCGAGCCAGCGGCAAATCGGTTGCCACTGCGCCAGGTCTTTTTCCACGCGCCCCGGCGCCACGTCAAACAGGGTGAGCCCGCGCGCCGCCAGGTGAACGTAGTTTTGCGTGTCGCGCACATTGCCCAGCACGGGCAGGCCCAGCGAAACCACAAACGCATGCAGCTTGTCGGCCGAAAGGGTGCGCTCGTCCACGCGCATGCCAATCAGGCCCACCTGCAGGTGATCGGCATTTTTGCTTTTGGCCAGCTCGTCCAGAAAGCTGCGCGTGGCGAAGATGTCAAACACGCTGGGCTGCAGCGGAATGATCACTTTGGTGGCCATCTTCATCACATCGTTGAAGCGCCAGCCGGAAAGCCCGCCCGGCGTGTCGAGCACCACGTGGGTCGTGCCTTTGGGCGGCTTGACGATCATGTCGGCATTGACCTCCCAGGTCAAAATCGGCCGCGCGTTGGGTGGCCGCAGGCCAAGCCAGAGTTTGGCGGACTGCTGGCGGTCCACGTCGCCGAGCATCACGGCATGCCCTTTGCTGGCGTAATAACCCGCCATATTGGTCGCCAGCGTGGATTTGCCCACGCCGCCTTTTGGATTGGCAATGACCACCACCGGCATGGCGCGCTCCTCGTTGAACAGGCTTGTTGTTGAAATGTCGACTGAAGTGGTATGTTAGCGCCATGGAACACGCACCCTCCTGGCTGGTCAATTCCCTCATCTACCTGAGCGCCGCCGTGATCGCCGTGCCGCTCTCCAAAGCGCTGGGCCTGGGCGCCATCATTGGTTACCTGGCAGCGGGCCTGGCCATCGGCCCCTGGGGCCTGGGCCTGGTGACCAACGTGGAAGACATCCTGCATTTCGCCGAATTTGGCGTGGTGTTGATGTTGTTCCTCGTCGGTCTTGAACTCGAACCCAAACGCCTGTGGAGCCTGCGCCGCCCGATTTTCGGCTGGGGCAGCGCGCAGGTGCTGGGCTGTGCAGCGGCCCTGTTTCTCGGGTTTTATCTGATCGGCCGGTGGTCGCCCGGGGTGTTTGGCGGCTGGCGCACGCCGCTGGTGGCGGCGCTGGGGCTGGCGCTCTCCAGCACGGCCATCGCGCTGCAGGTGATGGGCGAGCGCAACCTGCTGCCCACATCAAGCGGGCAGGCCGGGTTTTCGATTTTGCTGTTTCAGGACGTGGCAGCCATCCCTATCCTGGCGCTGCTGCCTTTGCTGGGCGCGTCTTACGGCGCTGCCGAGGCGCGCGACGGCATGCTGCTTGCCGACGTGGCGCTGGACGTGGGCCGCATCCTGGCCGTGATCGGCGCCATCGTGCTCGGTGGCCGCCTGCTGTTGCGCCCGATCTTCCGCTGGATCGCGCGCTCCAATACGCCCGAGATTTTCACGGCGGCCTCACTCTTGCTGGTGGTCGGCATCTCGGCGTTGATGTTGTTCGTCGGCCTCTCGATGGCGCTGGGCGCGTTTCTCGCTGGCGTGCTTCTGGCCGAGAGTGAATACCGGCGCGAGCTGGAGACTGACATCGAGCCCTTCAAGGGCCTGCTGCTGGGCCTGTTTTTCATCGCTGTCGGCATGAGCATCGACGTGGGCGTGTTGCTCAAGTCGCCCGGTTTGATGGCGCTGGTGGTGCTGGGTTTCATGGCCGTCAAGGCGCTGGTGCTCTATACGCTGGCGCGCTGGATCGGCCTGCCATTTCAGGACCGCCCGGTGTTCACGCTGCTCCTTGCACAGGGCGGTGAATTTGCGTTTGTGGTGTTTCAGGCAGCCAGCGGCGCCAGGGTGTTCCCACCCGAAACCGCGTCTTTGTTGATCGGCGCGGTGGCGGTATCGATGCTGCTCAGCCCGTTGGTTCTGGTGGCCATCGACAAACTGCTGTTGCCGCGTTTTGCCGACTGCGGTGTGCCGCAGATGGAAGAAATCAACGAGCTGCAAAACGCGCCGATCGTGATCGCCGGTTTTGGCCGCTACGGGCAGATCATCGGCCGCATGTTGATCGCCCAGGGTTACACCTGCACGGTGCTGGACCACGACGCCGAGATGATCGAAGCGGCGCGCAATTTTGGTTACCGCGTGTTTTATGGCGACGCCTCAAGGCTGGATTTGTTGCGCACGGCGGGCGCTGGCAGCGCCAAGGTGCTGGTGATCGCGGTGAACGACAAGGACCAGTGCCTGAAAATCGTTGACCTGGCGCGTGAGCATTTCCCCCAGTTGCAGCTGGTGGCCCGCGCGCGCGACGTGACGCACTGGCACGAGTTGCGCGAGCGCGGCGTGATGCGCGTGCAGCGCGAGCTGTTTGAAGCCAGCCTGCAAAGCGGCGCCAGCGTGCTGGAGTTGCTGGGTCAACCCGCTGACCAGGTGGCCACTACCGTGCAGCGCTTCAGGGAACACAACATGGCGCTTTTCGAGCAGATGCACCCGCACTACAAAGACCGCGCCAAACTGATCGCCGTGGTGAAAGTGGGCCGCGCGCAGTTTGAGGAGCAGATGGCGCAGGAGCGGGCGCTGGTGCAGGCGGAGCTTGTGGCGCAAAAATAATACCCATATTGGGTACGATTGAGCGCAAACTTGTCTTCTTTTCGATATTTTCGAGGAAAATTGGCTGTTAAGTCACGGATAATAACAATTGTTTGCTATTATTATAATAGCAATATGGGTTTATTGTGTGAGATGCCTTCGTGATGTCAAAAAGCACCGGCTTGATCAACCCCCGCACGGCGACCGGGCCATGCGCATGCGGTTTTGGAGTGGAATCACGCGCGGCCACGAAAAATGGGTCAAGCTGGCGCTTGGCCATTTTTTGCAGGTAACCGACAGACTGCTTCCACGCGCCTTCCCCTCCAAAGCCCGGTCGCACAGCCCAATCGCCGCGCTCGTTGAGGTTGTTGACGTGGTATTTGCCTGGTGACATTGGCAGGGTAGTCTGGGGGCGAGCTCGAAAATGAGCATACAACGGCTCGAGGGCTTAGCCTAACATCATTGGCGCTTCCGTTGAACTCCCTGCTAGGCAATTTAATGCGGTGGCTTTGGCCACAACTGGATAACGACGCCAATGAGCGTTGCAAGGGCGCCGATCGCCGTGAACAGAACCATAAGTACATCTTTGTTAAGTCCTCTACGACTCTCTGAAAGCGTTATCCGCGATCGTGGAAAAAGTTTTCCTTTCATAACTCTATCCATCATTACTAACAGACCGACTTGCGTGGTTGCTGCCAGCGCGGCCCATGAATAGCTCCCGCCGTAGACCAAGTAAAGGGTAGCCACCAGAAAAACAACTAGAAGCGCGCTCGCACAGGAAGCGATATTTGCACGTAGTCCAGCGTACCAAGGTCGACGACCAGCGAAAAACTTATTTATTTGTGCAATCTTGCCGTGAAACCAGAATTCATCCATGGAGTGAATTTGGCAATACGCAGCAAGTGGGTTCAACCGAATGGACACGCCTCGGTTTACCTTGTTTTCTTCGCTCCAGCCTAAGACTTGGAAGTCAATCTCATCAATCTCCGTTGGTAATTGAGCAAACAACTCACCAATTGATTGAGGTTCTATGTTGCAAGTCAAGCGGTTTTTGCAGCCAT
>JANNEZ010000363.1:0-1695 GCA_031379255.1 Rhodoferax sp.
CCATGGAGCTGCGCCGCGGCTTGTATTCGACCGACACCCACCACTACAGAAACGAACTCAATTAAAACGAGCTGAATTGGCGCCGCATCCAGTCTCAAAATGCCAGGTTTTTGAAGAAAACGCCTGCCTCGGGCACGATAATGCTGCATTGCAATAGAATTTTGCCCATCCCTTCGCCCATGTCATCCAAAAATTACAACGCAGTTACCGCACTTGAAGCGTGATGAACGTGCACTGAAAGCCCCTTTATGACCGAGCTGGCAAAAACTTCCAAAAACCGCCCCGAGTTTCGAAACATCCATGTTTTCAAGGACTTGCCCTCGTACCGGCTGCCGGCAGCGGGCATCGTGTCGATCCTGCACCGAATCAGCGGCTTCCTGATGTTTGTGCTGCTGCCCTTCATCATCTGGATGTTCGACACCTCCATTTCCAGCGAAATCTCGTTCGAAAAATTCACAGCGGTATTTGACCGGGGCGCCTGGATTTTTGCCGGCTGGTTTGTCAAATTGGTGGCGCTGGCACTCATTTGGGCCTATTTGCACCATTCCATCGCAGGTCTGCGCCATCTGTGGATGGACATCAGCCACTCGGCCACCACCAAGGAATTTGGCAAAAACTCGGCGGTGGCCACCTTGGCGCTGAGCGTCGGCCTGACGCTTATTCTGGGCGCCAAGCTGTTTGGCTTGTATTGAGAAGAAACGGGTACCACCATGGCAGTCAATTACGGGTCGAAACGCATCGTCACAGGCGCACATTACGGTTTGCGCGACTGGCTCGCGCAACGCGTCACTGCGGCCTTGATGGCGCTTTTCACCATTTTGGTGCTGGCTCAGGTCTTGTTCAGCAAAGGCCCCATCGGATACGACCTGTGGGCCGGCATTTTTTCCGCTCAATGGATGAAGGTGTTGACCTTCGCCGTCATCATCGCGCTCATCTGGCACATTTGGGTCGGCATGCGCGACATCTGGATGGACTATGTCACTTCCAGCGTGGCGTTGCGCCTTGTGTTGCAGATTTTCACCATGGTGTGGCTGGTCGGTTGCGCGGGTTGGGCCATTCAGGTGTTATGGCGGCTCTGAACCTGGCGCGTTATCCGGCAAGACTTCAAAATAATCCAACGGCATCCCCATGACTTATTCCCCTACCCAGCGCAAATTTGATGTGGTCATCGTTGGGGCCGGCGGCTCCGGCATGCGCGCCTCGCTGCAACTGGCCCGGGCCGGCCTGAACGTCGCTGTGTTGACCAAGGTCTTCCCAACCCGCTCACACACTGTCGCGGCGCAGGGCGGCATTGGCGCGTCCCTCGGCAACATGAACGAGGACAACTGGCACTACCACTTTTACGACACGGTGAAGGGCTCCGACTGGCTCGGCGACCAGGACGCCATTGAGTTCATGTGCCGCGAAGCGCCCAACGTGGTGTATGACCTCGAGCACATGGGCATGCCCTTTGACCGCAACCCCGACGGCACGATTTACCAGCGCCCCTTCGGCGGCCACACCGCGAATTACGGCGAAAATGCCGTGGAGCGCGCCTGCGCGGCGGCCGACCGCACCGGCCACGCCATGCTGCATACGCTGTACCAGCAAAACGTACAGGCCAAAACCAGCTTCTTCGTTGAATGGCTGGCGATGGACTTGATCCGCGATGCCGACGGCGACGTGGTCGGCGTCACCGCGCTGGAAATGGAAACC
>JANNEZ010000098.1:0-4292 GCA_031379255.1 Rhodoferax sp.
GTACAGAGAGCGGCAAACTGAGCGCCGTGGAGGGACCGCTGATAACCGCTCCCCGTCGCACGGAAACCGAGGATGCAAGGAGTTCCCCCTGGCTGTTCGGGTTGGGCACGGTGACCTGGGCTTCGCCAAACAGGGCTTCCGGCCCGGTGGGCGCATAGGCCGTGAACGGAGGCTCGTACAGCAGCGCCGGGGCCATATAACCGCGCTCAGTCAGGTGGTTGACGACCAGATTCACAAACTCCATCTGGTTGGCGCTGAGCGTCCTGCCCGACACAAAGCCCGCCAGCGCCTCCGTGGCTGCCTGCCGGTCCAGACCCACCAGTGAGCGGATGAAAAGGCCCAGGCCGTGCGCCTCTTTGGCCGCCCGTTCAATGTTCTGCGCGGTGCCCACGCCGCTTTGCGCCAGCATGCGTTCCAGCTCGGCCAGGTCGGCTTTCGTCAAGGGCTGGTTGCGGCGCAGCTTGTGCAGGGTGATGTGGTCCTGGTGTTCCCGCAAAAAGGTACGAGCCTTGGTGCGGAAGCGCTCAAAGTCGCCCGCGCTGCCGCCCATCGGCAGCGCCATCTCCACGGCCTCACCCAACTCGTCTTCAAAATCGGTGTAAACCACCTTGCGCGCCATTTTGTCAATCAGCTTGACGAGCGCGCGCAAATGCCGGCGCGCTTGCTCCAGCATGGGAATCGTCACATCGGCCCACCACTCCTCGCCAGCCACCCGTTCAACCAGCAGCATATGTTCACGTACCGCCGGTATGCTGCCCAGTTCCAGCAGGCGGCTGGCAATCTCGCGCACCGCAGCCTGCAAGCGCTCGAAGCCTGGCTCAGCGCGCAACACGCAGAGTTGAACGCGCAGCATCAGCAGGTCAAAACGTTTGGCCTCTTCATCATCGTCACGCACGGCGGTGGGCAGGCCGGCCAGGTGGTCGCTGATTTCCTGCAGTTGGTCTGCCGGCAGACTCCGCCAGGCTTCGGCTTTGGCCCAGACCTCCACCCAGCGGCGCTGCGGCCGGACGACAAAATTCTCCAGGCTCATGCCCGCCACCAGCGCATGCAACTGTGCCGCGGTGTCGTCGCGCACGCCCACCAGCCGCGGATCATCCCGTCCCGCGCCTGCCGCCACCTCGCGCCCACCTGGCGCCAGCCGCTCGTCGAGCTGGGCAATCAGCTCCAGCCGCGCGTTGAACAGGCGCTGCCCCAGGGGCTGTCCGGTGGAGCCTCCTGTCTCTGGCAGGTTTTGGTTGAAATATTCCAGGTTCTGGCAGAAATCGAAGATCAAAAAATCTTTCTTGTCCTGCCCCGGTGCGAACAGGTCTTTGCACAAGCGCGTGCCACGCCCCACCATCTGCCAAAACTTGGTCTTGGAGCGCACGATCTTGAAAAACACCAGGTTCAGCACTTCGGGCACGTCAATGCCCGTGTCCAGCATGTCCACTGAAATGGCGATGTGCGGCGCCTTGTCCTTGATGGAAAAGTCGTCTATCAAGCTCTGCGCATATTCGGTCTTGAAGGTGATGACCCGCGCAAACTGCCCGGCGTAGTGCGGGTAGTTGGCGTTGAAGCGCTGGGCAATGAACTCGGCGTGGTCGTTGTTTTTGGCAAACACAATCGTTTTGCCCAGCCGGTCGCCACCGGCCACCTTGTGGCCGCGCTGCATCAACGTCTCCAGCACCTTGTCCACGGTGTCGGTATTGAACAGCCACTTGTTCACCGCCTCGGCGTTCACCTCATCGGGCGCGCCGCCTTCTTCGGCCCAATCCAGTTCGTCCCATTCTTCGCGTTCGTCTTCGCTCAATTCTGCGTACTTGATGCCTTCGCGCTGGAACTTCAGCGGCACCGACACCGCGCGCGGCGGCACCAGAAAGCCCTCGGCAATCGCGTCGTCCAGCCCATAGGCATCGGTCGGCACACCGCTTTCCAGATCAAACAGGCCATAGGTATTGCGGTCGATTTCGTCTTTGGGTGTGGCCGTCAGGCCCACCAGCAGCGCGTCAAAGTAGGCGAAGATGGCTCGGTACTTCTGGTAGACCGAGCGGTGCGCCTCGTCGATGACGATCAGGTCAAAGTGGCCCACACCGAAGCGGCGCTGCTCCCCCTGGGCCTCGTTGATCAGCCCCATCATGGTCGGGTAGGTGGACACATACACCCGCCCCTCGGCGTGCCTGTCGGTCACCAGGTTTACTGGCGAGGCATCGGGCAAATGCAGCTTGAAGGCGTTCACCGCCTGCTTGACCAGCGCCACCCGGTCCGCGAGGAACAGCACCCGCTTGGCCCAGTTGGCGCGCATCAGCAAGTCGGCCAGCGCGATCACGGTGCGCGTCTTGCCAGCGCCAGTGGCCATCACCACCAGGGCCTTGCGCTGCCTGTCCTGCTCAAAGGTCTCGGCAATGCGGCGGATGGCGCGCTGCTGGTAATGCCGCTCGACAATGGCACCGCTGATGGCCATGGCCGCCAGCGGCTTGCGTGAATCCCGCCGCTGCACCAGCAACTGCAGCTCCACCTTCTTGTGAAAACCCTGCACCGCGCGCGGCGGGTGTTGGCTGTCGTCCCAGAACCAGTGTTCGTAACCGTTGGTGTAGTAGATCAAGGGCCGCTGGCCAAACTGCGCCTGCAGGCAGTCGGCATACAGCTTCGCCTGCTGCTGGCCCACGCGTGCATCGCGCCGGGTGCGTTTGGCCTCCACCACCGCCAGCGGTTTGCCGTCGTCGCCCCACAACACATAGTCCACATAACCTTTGCCCTGGTTGTTGGGCATGCCCGCCACTTCAAATTCGCGGTCGCGGGCTTGGTCCAGCGCCCAGCCGGCTTCTTTGAGCAGCAGGTCGATGTAGAGGTCGCGGGTGGTTTCTTCGTTGTAGTCGTGCGCGTCGGGCGTGGCGTTGTTGGCAGCCTTGGCGGCCAGCACCTCGGCACGCAGGCGCACCAGCTCTTCGTCCAGCGCGGCGGCCTTTTGCTGCGCGGCCAGCAGGGTGGCGTCACGCCCGGCCAGTTCCTGCGCCAGCTTTTGCAGCGTGGCCTGGGTCTGCACCGCTGCGGCGCTGTCGGGCTGCGGCAGCAGTTCGGGGCGGAACTGCAGGGCCGGGTCAGGCCGCGCAGCGGCGCTGCACCCGTAGTGGCGCGCCAGCCAGAAGGCCACCTGAAACAGCTCGCGCAGCACCGCCAGCGCGTCGGCCTGCTGCACCGGGCGCGTGGTGTGCACGGCGCTGTTGCCCTGCTTGCGGATCACGTCCATCTTGGCGTGCAGCGCGGGCCCCACCAGCACCTTGAAACTGGGCTCAAACAAAAAGGCCGACAGGTCGGCCTTGTAGGGCATGCGCAGGCTGGGGTCTGCGCGGAAGAGCCAGGCCACCGCCAGCTCCAGCATGCGGCGCGCGTAGAAGCAGGTGGCGCGCGGGTCGGTAGCCACGGCCTTTTCAGCGCGGGCGGCCTCCGCCAGCAGCTCGGGCCAACCGGCCTGCAGAAAGCTGAAGTTGGAAGCCATGCGCAAAAGACGGTGCAGCCAGCCGCGAGGCGCTAACGCGTCAGGCCGCAGCCCATACCGTGACCGCGCCCGCCATGGCGCCCGCCGAAACCGCCTGGGCGCGCGGGCGGATGAAAATCTCCACGTCACGGTTCATCAGCGTGATGAAGTGCAGCAGGCGTTCGCTGGAGAAACGCCCCAGCTTGTAATTTTTGAGCTCTGACACATGGGGCTGGGCCAGCCCCAGGCGTTTGGCCACAGCGGCTTGGGTCAGGCCTTCTGCCTGCAGCAGGTCGTTCAGGCGGGTGGCCAATTGCACCCGCAGGCGGCGCTCGTCGGGGTCCGGCAGGCCCAGGTCGGCAAACACATTGCCCGAACCCTTTTCAATGGTTTCTGCCACATGAGGTTTTGCTTTAGCGTTCATGGTGTTCCTTGTAATGTTGCTGCGCAAGTTCCAGCACGCCGGGGCCTTCACCCTTCCAGGCTTTGGCCTGCGGGGGTGTGGCGCCGAGCTGCACGGCACCCAGCGCATAACCAAAGTCGTCAATCACGTCATCGGGCAGGGCCAACAGGTCTTTCTTTGCCGAGCCCACCCAATGCAAGGGCTTTTCGGGGTGCTTGGGTGGCATAGACGCAATTATACCGAATCAGGTATTTTTACAAAACCCCCGCAAACGCCCGCTGCTGCAGCGAGGCGAACAGGGCTTCCGGGCCAATCAGAGAGGGGGCTTCAGCGCTGCAAATTCGGCAAAAAGGGTGCATCCCGCCGTACATCGTTCAGATAGGAAACAAGAGAATCCCTTGCATGGGCCTGAGTGCGCGCAACGCCAAAGCTCAT
>JANNEZ010000374.1:0-6046 GCA_031379255.1 Rhodoferax sp.
CACCATCGCCTTTGGCATGGGCATCGACAAACCCGACGTGCGTTTTGTCGCGCACCTGGACATGCCCAAAAACATCGAGGGCTACTACCAGGAAACCGGCCGCGCCGGGCGCGACGGCGCCCCCGCCAACGCCTGGATGGCCTACGGCCTGGCCGACGTGGTGAACCAGCGCCGCATGATCGACGAAAGCCCGGCCGGCGAAGAATTCAAGCAGGGCCTGCGCGGCAAACTCGATGCGCTCCTGGCGCTGGCCGAGGCCACCGATTGCCGAAGGGTGCATTTGTTGCGCTATTTTGGAGAAGAGTACCGGCAATTCCCCGACGGGCCGCCCCTAGGGGAATTAGCCCCCTCGGGGGGCAGCGCAGCACACGAAGTGGCAAGCGTGGGGGTCTGTGGCAATTGCGACAATTGTTTAACGCCGCCTCAAGTGTGGGACGCCACGCAAGCCGCGCGAAAACTCCTCTCCACCATCTACCGCGTGCAACAACACAGCGGCATCAGTTTCGGCGCCGGCCACATCATGGACATCCTGCGCGGCAAAACCACGGAGAAGGTCACTCAATTCGGGCACGGCGCCTTAAGCACCTTTGGCCTGGGCTCGGACCTTTCGGAGTTCCAGCTGCGAAGCGTGTTGCGCCAGCTCGTAGCGACCGGCGCGCTGAACGTGAACAGCGAAGCCTTCAACACCCTGCAACTCACCGACCAATCGCGCGCCGTGCTCAAGGGCGATGTGCCGGTGCGCCTGCGCGAGACGAGCCTGGCCGCCAGCGGCGCCCGGCCACGCCGCTCGCCGGCCGAGCGGGCGAAAAGGGCCGGCACGCCGCCCGCCGCCGAAGCGCTCGCACCCGAGGCGCAGGCGCGTTTCGCCGCCCTCAAAACCTGGCGCGCCGAAGTCGCCCGCGAGCACAACCTGCCCGCGTACGTGATTTTCCACGACAGCACACTGGCCGCCATCGCCGAACGCAATCCGCAAACCGTCGATGCGCTGCAGGGCGTCAGCGGCATCGGCGAGAAGAAGCTGGCGGCGTATGGCAACGACGTGTTGCGGGTCTGCGCGTTGCCGCTGGAGCAGGAGGTGGCGGATAACCACTGAAGTTGGACGCTATATTAATCATAGCAATAAAGTGCCATTTTTCGTGACTTGCAGGCTTTTTTTCTTCTTCATTTCGAAGGGGCGGCTTTTTGAAGGCAAATACACCCCAATATGGGTATGATCCGCCTGGCGCGCCCCAGCGCGCGAGGCCCCTTCGGATTTATTGCAAGAACCCCATCCCCCGGCTCTCGCGCACCTCGGGCTTGATGCGGTGCTCCATCTCGAGCTGCTCAAGAAACTCCAGCGGCTCCAGCTCGGTGGCCAGAATCACGCCTTGGCGTTTCACGGCAGCAAAGTCGCCCGGGCAGAGTTGCTCCATCAGGGCCAGTTTGCGCTGCAGCTCGACCGTCATCAGCTCGGCCTTGCCGCCCAGCGCCTCCACCACAAACATCGTCTCGCGCTGCTCTTTCGTGAGCGGCTTGAACTTGATTTTGAAGGTGAAACGCCGCAGCGCCGCCTGATCAATGCGGTCCAGCAGGTTGGTGGTGCAGATGAAAATGCCGTTGTAACGCTCCATGCCCTGCAGCATTTCGTTCACCTCGGTTACTTCGTAGGTGCGTTGCGCGCCGCGGCGGTCCTGCAAAAAGCTGTCGGCTTCGTCCAGCAGCAACACGGCTTTTTCGGTTTCGGCTTCGCGGAACATGGCGGCCATCTGCTGCTCGGTCTCGCCCACGTATTTGCTCATCAGATCGCTGGCTTGCTTGACGATGAGCGGCTTCTCCAGCTTTGTCGCAATGTGTTCGCCCAAGGCGGTTTTGCCGGTGCCGGGCGCGCCATAAAAGCACAAATTGCCGTGGCCACGCGCCTTGAGCGCTTCGACAATGCGCGCAATGTCGTAACGGGTTTCCACGTTGAGCATGGAGAGGTCGTAATGCGTGACCATCTTGCGCGCAGGTGGCAGCTCGGCGCGGTTGCCCAGGGCGAGGTCGGCATTTTTCAACTGGCGCTCGATCAGGGTTTCAAAGGGCGACAAGGCTTGGGCCGCGTCCTCATTGTTGGCCGACAGCTGCGTTTTTTCGGGCGCTGCCAGAACCAGCACGCCATCGCCCGGCACGGCCGCCACTGGCAGTTTCGCTTCCACGGCCAGTCCGGCAAAACGCGCTGCCGTGCGGATCTGCGCTGGCGTGAGGCCTTTGCGCGACGTGAGTTTGGCGATGAAGGCGTCAGACACCTGCACGCCATCGAGCGTTTTGCGCACCACACCTTCGCGCGCGCCGGGCGGCGGGCTTTTGAGCTCCAGGTGGTAGGCGAAACGGCGCCGGAAGGCCGGATCGATCTGGCCGATGCTGTTGGTGATCCAGATCGTCGGCACCGTGTTGGATTCGAGGATCTGGTTGACCCAGGCTTTGCCGTTCACGCTGCCGGTGCTCGGAGCGGCCACTTGCTCGGCGCGCGCCAGCAACTGCGCGGCTTCGTTGGAAATCGGCGGGAAGACGTCTTCCACCTCGTCAAACAACAAAGCCGCCTGCGCGCTGCCCTTCAGGAACACTTGGGCGATTTGCAGCGAGCGGTAACGGTCGCGGCCACTCAAGCTATTGCCGTCGCGGTCGGCGTATTCGACCTCGAAGAGTTCCAGCCCAGCCGCTTGCGCCACCACTTTGGCCAGCTCCGTTTTGCCAGTGCCGGGCGGGCCATAAAGCAACACATTGATGCCAGTTTCCTTTTTGGCCACGGCGTTGCCCAGCAGGCTGCACAACACTTTGGTGTCGTCGTCCACGTAGGAAAAATCGCTCACCGTGAGGGCGCTTTTGCTCGCCGGGCGGGTGAAGACGGCCATCAGCTCGGCTTCGTCACGGTATTCGCGCATCAGCACCGGCGGCAGTTTTTCGCTGACTTTCATCAGGTCGGCCAGATCGGTGATGTTGTGTTCCGAGATCAGGTTCTCCACCATGCCGATGCGCTCCAGGCGCGAGCCGGCGCGCAGCGCTTCGCCAACCTCGCTGGCTTTCACACCGGCGACCTGGGCAATCGCCGCATAGGCTTCTGGCGCGTTGTTGACTTTGAACTCCACCAGGATGCTGCGCAAATCGCGCTGGTAACGCGCCAGCGTGCCATAGAGCAGCAACGCGCGTTCGGCACGGTTGAGCTGCAACAGGCCGGCCAGCGAGTCGATGTTTTTCTCGACCAGCGTGCTTTGTTTTTTCAGCGCGTGGGTAAGCCACTCACCCGTGACGGAGAGCAGCGTGATCAGGTCCTTGGGCTGGTCTTTGGCGTATTCGTCGAGGTAAAAAAACAGGGTTCCCTCTTCGTACGGCCCGCGCCAGGTGCCGTATTTGGTCATGAAATCAGGCGCGCTCAATTGCTCCTGACCATTCCAGCTTTCGTTGGTGGCGCAGCGGCGCTGCAGGAAAGCGCGCAGGCGGGCCAACAGCGGCAGCGGCCACACCAGATGCCGGCCAGAGAGCGAAATCAGGCTGTTGAGGTCACGCCGGGCGTTGAAGTTGACACCCTGTCGTACCGCCAGCGTCAGCACAAAATGCGAACACATCAAGTCCAGCACCGGGGCATCTTTAAGCCCGGGCGACAACAGCAATTGCCCAGCAACCGGGTCGACCACCAAACGCTTGACCATCAATGTCTCCTTTGCCAATCCGCAAAAAGAAGGATTGGAATCACCATAACGCAGTCTGGCGGTAAATGGAAGACGTGGGTTGGAAATTCCCCAGGAAGTGCTGGGGGATAGCGCGAAACAGGTTTGAATTTGCCTGTGCCGCTACAGTGCCGCTACAGTGTGGCCATGGACGCCGCAACACTGCAAACTTCCTTTCCAGAGCATTTCGCGCCTTGGGTGCTGGCGCTCGGGCTCGTGGTTGAAACCGTCAACACGGACGGCGTGGTGTTGCGTTTGCCCAGCAACGCAGCGCTTTCCCGCAGCGGCGGCACCCTGTGTGGCCAAGCCATGATGGCGGCTGCCGACACCGCGATGGTGATGGCACTGATCAACCATTTTGGCGCGTTCAGGCCCTGCACCACCGTACAGATGAGCAGCAGTTTTTTGAAACCATTGTCGAATCAGGACGCGCTGGTGGAGGCGCGCATCGTGCGCGCCGGCGAAACCATGGCCTTTGGCGAGATCGACATTTGCGGCGCGACGGACGGCAAGAGTGTTTGCCGCTGCAGTGTGGCGTATGCGCTCTTGTGACAGGCTTAGTAAGGGATCCGGGGTTTTGCCGACGGGCCGCCCCTAGGCAAAATGCGGCCCCCTCGGGGGGCAGGGAGTTACACGAAGTGAACGACCGTGGGGGCCATCTCTTCAATTCCAGCCGATGACCTGGAAGCCCTTGTCAGCCAGGCAACGCTGCACGTAATTGCGGTAGGTGGCGCTCGGCCTCTCATTGACGGCCCCTGACACCGCGCCGGCAGCGCCGCCCACCGCGGCTCCAGCGGCCCCCGAGCGGATCACGCCGTCCAGACCGCGCCCGGTGACCAAAGCGCCGACGGCGGCAGCCACACCGCCGACAGCGGCGCCTTTGCCGGCCCGCGTTGCCGTTTCATTGTTCTTTTCATCCGGAGTAAGACCTTGCGACTGGGCGCGGGCGATGCAATCGTCGGTTTGGGCTTGTTGTTGCGCTTGCGTGGCGGCGGTGGGCGCCGCAGCCGAATAAATCGCCGGCCGCGCCGACACACTGTTGGGGCCGGTGGCGGCGCAGGCGCCAAGCAGCAGGCCAACGAAGGCCACCAAGGCCCACAGCGAAGCTTGGCGCGGGGTCCGGTCTGGATTCATGGCGGTGCAGATCATGATAGTTTGGGTGCTTGGCTCAGATATTACCGTCTGCGGCCGCAGAAACTGTAAAATACGGTCTTGGCGCGCCAACCTCGCGCAAATCGCAATTCGCGTGTAGCCTTTGACCCCCTTTGGCCCCTTTTGACGACTTTCAGGAATTGACATGTCTGCACCCGCCTCCACCGACCACAGCACCGACGCGAAACACCAGCCGGACGCCATCGAAGCCATCGTGCCATTGATCCCGATCGTGTTGCCCCTGTGTGGCGGCGTGCTGATTTTCCTGTTGGCCTTTATCGCTGTCTCGATGGCTTGATCCGCGCGCTGCAGCGCAGCCCGTAAAGCCCGCTCCGCAGC
Organism: Rhodoferax sp.; assembly: GCA_031379255.1. Taxonomy (GTDB): domain Bacteria; phylum Pseudomonadota; class Gammaproteobacteria; order Burkholderiales; family Burkholderiaceae_C; genus JANYCG01. The sequence goes on from JANNEZ010000374.1 coordinate 5,175, forward strand.
TGGACCGGGCTTTTCTTATGTCCATGCACTTTTGCACGGCTTTTGGTTTTTCCTGCTGAAATTCACCAAGTCGCATAAAGTCATGCATTTATTGCATGAAGTTAAGCCGTAACCGCTTGGTAACTGCCTGTCCAGTTCATAAAATCGACCTCCCTGTGGTGCAACAGTCGTTTTCCCAAAGTGCCCGCGCTTTGAAAAGACGATTTTTATCTCCAGGAGTTATTTGTGAATGCACCTTCCATGCCGGGCCTGAACCTGAACGCCCCGAGTTACGTCAAGAACGCGCATCTGATCGCCTGGGTCGCCGAGATGGCGGCCTTGACCAAGCCCGACGCCATCTACTGGTGCGACGGCTCGCAGGAGGAGTACGACCGTCTGTGCCAGTTGCTGGTGGACGCTGGTGTGTTCAAACGCCTGAGCCAGCAAAAGCGGCCCAACAGCTTTTTGGCCCTGTCTGACCCGTCCGACGTGGCGCGTGTGGAAGACCGCACCTTCATCTGTTCGCAATCGAAAGACGAAGCCGGCCCCACCAACAACTGGATGGCGCCAGCGGAGATGCGCGCCAAGCTGCAAACCGGCACACCGGGCGAAAAGGCCCTGTTTGACGGCTGCATGCGCGGCCGCACGATGTACGTGGTGCCGTTTTCCATGGGCCCGCTGGGCAGCCACATCTCGCACATCGGCGTGGAACTGAGCGACAGCGCCTACGTCGCGGTGAACATGCGCATCATGACGCGCATGGGCAAAGCGGTGTACGACGTGTTGGGCCACTTCGGCGGTTTCGCCAATGACCACACCCATCGCATGGTCGAAGAACACCTTGTGCCCGATCATCGCGCCAGGGTGGATTTCAATAGGTATTGAAATCCACC
>JANNEZ010000195.1:0-17702 GCA_031379255.1 Rhodoferax sp.
AGCGTGTGCACGCAGGGGGCGTCGAAGCCGGTGAGCCACATGTCGCGCACGATTACCAGGCGCAGCGGGTCGGCCGGGTCTTTGAAGCGTTTCTCCAGCCGCTTTTTGGTTTGCGCGCTGTAAATGTGGGGCCGCAGCAGCGCCTTGTCGCTGGCCGCGCCCGTCATCACAATTTTGATGGCGCCTTTCTCGGGGTCGGCGTCGCGCCATTCGGGCCGCAGCCGGGTGATCTCGTTGTACAGGTGCACGCAGATGTCGCGGCTCATGGCCACCACCATGGCCTTGCCCGTCTGCGCCTTGTTGCGTTCTTCAAAATGCGCCACCAGGTCGGCCGCCACACTGGCCACCCGCGGCTCGGCGCCGACCACTTTTTCCAGCGCGGCCCAGCGGCTCTTGAGCAGCGCTTGCTGGCTGTCTTCTTCGTCTTCTGCCAGCTCGTCCACCTCGTCATCAAGCTCCGCCAAGTCTTCTGCTTTGAGCCGTAGTTTGGCCAGGCGCGACTCGTAATAAATCGCCACTGTGGCGCCGTCTTCCTTGGACTGCTGCATGTCGTAGACATGGATGTAGTCGCCAAACACGGCGCGGGTGTTGTGGTCGCTGCTGTGCACCGGCGTACCGGTGAAGGCGACAAAAGTGGCGCGGGGCAGCGCATCACGCAAGTGCTGCGCATAACCGGCCTGGTAGTGCTCAATAGACCGTTCGGGCTGAGCTTGTCGAAGCCTTTCGACAGGCTCAGGGCGAACGGAGAGGTGCGGCGGCGGCGCAAATTCCGCCCGGTGTGGTGTCACAAAGCCATCGCCAGTTGCTATGATTGTAGTAGCAAACTTATCAATATATTCGTGACTTGATGGCCAATTTTGTTCTGATTTTCTTCTGAAACTGGTTTTCAGCTTCAAATCAAACCCATATTGGGTACGATGGGCTTCATCGGCGATCACCACGATGTTGTGGCGGTCAGACAGCACAGGGAAGCTGTCTTCATCCTCGCCCGGCATGAACTTCTGAATCGTGGCAAACACAATGCCGCCGGAGGGCCGGTTGGCCAGCAGGGCGCGCAACTCCTGCCGCGTGCGCGCCTGCACCGGCTGCTCGCGCAGCAGGTCTTGCGCCAGGCTGAACACGCCAAACAGTTGCCCGTCCAGATCATTGCGGTCGGTGATGACCACGATGGTCGGGTTCTCCATCGCGGGCTCCTGCATCACACGCGCCGCAAAACACGTCATGGTGATGCTCTTGCCGCTGCCCTGCGTGTGCCACACCACGCCGCCCTTGCCTTTGACTTGGGGGCTGCCGCCAGGCCGTGACGCCAACACCACCCGCTCAATGGCGGTGCGCACGGCGTGGAACTGGTGGTAGCCGGCGATCTTTTTGACGATGCCGCCGTCATCTTCAAACAACACAAAGTAGCGCAGGTAGTCCAGCAAATAAGCGGGTGCCAGCACGCCGCGCACCAGCGTCTGCAGCTCGTTGAAATCGCCCAGCGGGTCCAGCGTGGCGCCGTCTATCGTGCGCCAGGCCATGAAGCGCTCAGCGTCGCTGCTCAATGAACCCATCAGCGCCTCGGTGCCGTCTGAAATCACCAGCACCTCATTGGTCTGGAACACATCCGGAATCTGCTCTTTGTAGGTCTGAATCTGCTCAAAGGCTTTCCACACATCGGCGTTTTGATCGGCCGGGTTCTTCAGCTCCAGCAACACCAGCGGCAGGCCGTTGACAAACAAGATGATGTCAGGCCGCCGGGTGTGGTGCGGGCCGCGAATGCTGAACTGGTTCACCGCCAGCCAGTCGTTGTGCAGCGGCTGCGCCCAGTCGATCAGCCGCACAAAGTCGCCGCGCGTTTCACCCTCCTTTTGATACTGCACCGGCACACCCGCCACCAGCAGGCGGTGGAACTGCCGGTTGGCACTCAACAACACGGGCATACCCAAATCCGCCACTTGCTTGAAGGCGTCTTCGCGGGCTGATGCCGGAATGCTGGGGTTGAGCCTGTCGATGGCCGCACGCAGGCGGCCTTTCAGCAATACCTCGCGATAACTGATGCGCTCAGGCGCAGGGCCATCGTGCGCGATGTCAGGGCCGTAGACGTGGCTGTAGCCCACATCGGCCAACCAGACCAGCGTTTCCTGTTCAAGCTGGTCTTCAGTCATCGTGACAACAGCTCAATGTAGGCCGGGTAGCTGTAACTGCGGTTCTTTTTTTGCCCGGTCTGCTCCGCGACAACGCCCAGCCCCTCCAAAACCTGGATGGCCGCTGCGGCCGTAGGCGAGGTGGTCCCCAGCTTTTGCCGAACTTGCTCTATGGTGAAGCGCGGCATCAGGGGCAGCAATTCAAACAGACGGTAACTGGCAGGGCTGGCTTTGGCGGCTGCCACCAGGCGGCGGCGATCTGCGGCCACTAGGCTGGCAATGGCCACAATGTTGCGTTCTGCCTCTGCGGCAGCTTCGGCCACGCCCTCCAGAAAGAACGCCACCCAGCCCTCCCAATCTCCTTCCGTGCGCACATTGGACAGCCGGCGGTAATACTCGGCTTGATGCTGCTTGAGATAACCGCTCAAGTACATCAGCGGCTCGGGCAGCAAACCCCAGTGCTCCAGCAAAGCCCCAATCAGCAAGCGCCCCATGCGGCCATTGCCATCCAAAAACGGGTGGATGGTTTCAAACTGCACATGGATCAGCGCCGTTTTGACCAGCGGGGGCAGCTCTGCCTGCGCCTGGTGGATGAAGTGTTCCAGGGCTGCCAGCAGCTCGGGCAACTTGTGCGCTGGAGGCGGCACAAACACCGCGTTGCCCGGCCGCGTGCCGCCAATCCAGTTTTGCGAACGGCGCAACTCGCCGGGCTGCTTGCCTTTGCCGCGCGCGCCATCCATCAGCAAACGGTGCGCATCACACAACAGGCGCATGCTCAGCGGCAAACCGGCAGGGTTGCGGAGGTTGTCTTGCACCAGCCGAAAGGCTCGCAGGTAGTTTGACACCTCTTGCACATCGTCGGTGTTGCTGATAGCAAAGCCGGCTTCATCGTTCAGCAAATCAACCAGCGTCGCCTGTGTGCCTTCAATTTGAGAGGTCAACAACGCCTCTTTGCGCACGGCGCTGTACAGCAACCAGTCCACCGAAGGCTCCAGCCTCGACACGCCAGACAGCCGCGCCAAGGCCAGTTCCGCCTGGCGATGGGCTGCAACATACGATTCGGGGTCCAAAGCTGGCCTGCGCGGCGGCAAGGCATGCGGCACAAACGCACGCACCGGCTCACCCAGAGTGGTGGACATCACGTAAGTGCCAGTGGGGCGCATGGTTTGAAAGCCTGCTTGAATACAGCCTCTCCGTATTAAAGCATACTTTAATTTGATTGAGTCGAATTAAAGGAAACCTTCACCGCTCGGCTTGCTACGAATGCCCCTCATGCGACAATTCACCCAAGGACTGGGGATTCTCGGTCGGCACAGGCCCCCGGCGATTGTCGGGGGCCTTTGTTTTTGGTTTTGGCAGGCGAAAACCGGCCTGGCTCAAGCCACCTTCTTGAGCGGAATCAGCGGTGGCCGCTCAGGTTTGGCTTTTTCAGCCTTGATCTGCTCTTCCAGAATTTCCTTCAGCGCAGACTTCACAAAGCGGTGCAACACATCGCGCATCAGCGGCTGATAACCCACACGGTGAAAGTCTGCAATCAGCTTGTAATTGCGGATCAACTCCTTGGGCAGGCGGATGGAAATGGCTTGCAACCCTAGGGCCTCTTCCAGCGCCGCCTCATGCGACTCGTCTGCCACCGCCACAAACTGCTCGTCTGCACCCAGGGCGCGGCTGTCCCAGGCTTGTTCCGTGTTTTTAACCAATTTGGTACTCATATCATCACTCCTGCAATTCAAAAGAATCATCTCGCCATGCCATGGCGCGCATAAATAGCCAACTCCGTTTCATTCGGCTCGTAGGCTGTTTTGAGTATTATTTTGGCGTCTTTCAGTATATACACGATCTTCAACAATCGCTTCTTATTGGTTTTGGCAATGAACCAAAGTGTGGGTTGGTCTGTTTTTGTCAAGGCCCTGGTATCCAATAGAAGTTTGCCTTTTCTATTCAGAAAACACTGCCGGACCTCGGGCAGCTCTACCCCATGTTTGGTCTTGAGCTTGCGCAAAACAGTTTCTGAAATCTGCAGGCTTTCCATAGATCTTTCATTGTATATACAAAATGAAAAATCAATCGAAGGGATTCCCTTGGTATGGACACGGGATTACCCGGTGGCCGAATCGCGCCGCGCCGCGCCTCCCGCAGCATGAACAGGTAAAGCCCCTCCACCTTGTCGCGCGCCCACGACGTCTTGCGCAGAAACTTCAGGCTGGACGCCACGCTGGGCTCGTGCGTGAAGCAACGCACGGGGATGCGCTCACCCAAACCCGCCCAGCCGTAGTGCGCGGCCAGCGCGGTGACGATGGCCTCCAGCGTCAGGCCGTGCAGCGGGTTCTTGGGCTGGGCCAGAGGCATTTGGGTGATTGGGTCATTCAAGCACCTTCCAATGGCCGCCATTGTCGGCGAACAGAATATCGATGCCCAGGTGGGATCGTGCAAGAAACGGCCTACACGACGGCATGTGTTGACACCTTTGCTTAAATTTCCAGTAATTACATCTTTACACTAAGCGTAAAGATGCATATAATTGCCCAATGGAAATTGAATTCGCAGATTCAAGTTACGACCGCCTTGAGGTAGATGCAAGCTACACAGGGAAATTTTCGGCATCCGTAGTCAAAGCCTATCGCAAAAGAATTCAACTGATTCGTGGTGCTGAAGATGAGCGCGACTTTTATGCACTGAAGTCCCTCCATTTTGAAAAACTTTCAGGGGACCGGGATGGCCAACATTCGATGCGTCTGAACGACCAATGGCGCTTGATACTTGAATTGAAAAAAGAGCCACAGGGGAAGCTTGTAGTGATCATAAGTATTGCGGACTATCACTAAAAATGGAGATTGACATGAATACACATACACCGGCGGAAGTGTTCCCTCCGGGAGAATTTTTGAAGGACGAGTTGGAGGCCCGTAACTGGACACAGGTCGAGTTCGCGGAAATTATTGGAAAAGATGCACGTCTGGTTAACGAAGTACTGAGCGGCAAACGGGCTATTACGCCTGAAACAGCTATTGTTTTGTCTGAGGCTTTAGGCACCACTCCCGACCTATGGCTGCGTCTTGAGGCCCAGTATCAGCTATCAAAGGTTAAGTCTTCGGGTAGTGTTATTGCGAAGAAAGCAGAACTGCATTCAAATTTCCCTGTTCGTGAAATGATTAAACGGGGATGGATTGAAGGCTCAAAAAATATTGAAGTGCTTCAGGCTCAGGTCTGCAGCTTCTTCAGTATCAAAAATGTTTCTGATCAACCGAGCCTCGCTTACGCAGCTAAATCGGGTTGCATTGGTGTGACTCCAATTGCTCAGTCTGCCTGGTACTACAGGGCTCGCAACATTGCTCAAAGTGCTCCGGCCGCAAAGTTCAACGCATCAAAACTGGATGAGTTGGTGGCAGCCTTAAAGGAAAAGCTTGCGCATCCCGAGGCCACTCAAGATGCCCCTGCTATTTTGGCAAACGCCGGAATACGTTTTGTTGTAGTTGAGGCGCTACCCGGCTCAAAAATTGATGGTGCCTGTTTTTGGCTGAATAAGACATCGCCAGTAGTTGCTATGTCGATGCGGTTTGATCGCATTGATAATTTCTGGCACACGCTGTTCCATGAGATCGACCATGTCTCTCACAAGGAAGGGATGGATGCCCCAATTCTGGATGTGGATATTCAAAGTATTGATGGCCCCCAGATCGATGACAAAGAACGGCGAGCGAATGAGGTTGCTGCCAGTCGATTGGTCAATCCAGCGGAATTGGAGGGATTCATCGCAAGGGTCAGCCCAATCTTCACGGACGATCAAATACTAGGTTTTGCACGACGCATTGGCTCTCATCCGGGCTTAGTAGTAGGGCAGCTTCAGAACAGAGGCTTGATTCCTTGGAGCTATCACAGGAAGCACTTGGTAAAAGTGCGAGAGATCGTTCTTGCCAATGCGCTAACTGATGGTTTTGGCAGGAGAGTGCTCGAATCGCAATCTACTTAGAGGTCTGAAATGACTACAAAGACAGAACAGTTGCAAAACATCATTAATGCCTACAGAAGTGCGGGTGAGAAATGGCCTGCTACTTCCAAGGAAATGGCTGCTTGGGCAATCAGCGCAAAGCTCTGGTATCCCCACCCCTCAGCAGTAGAAACTCAGTGCGCAGAGGAACTGTCGAGGGCGATGCGGGATGAATACGTCACAGACGCCCAAGGTCGCAAGGTACGTTCAAAGCATGCAGCGAGCTATGGCGAAGGGCGTGAGCAAACAGTTTTGTGGGATGACATTCGTACAGCACCGACCGAGCATATGCATAGGGCGTTCCAGCAGAGGCGGCATCAGATTCTCGGTGACTGTAAACAGCTAAAGACAGATCTTGATAGTTTCAATGACAACCGGAAACCATCAAGACCAATCCAAATCGTCTTTGACTTTTCGCTTGACTTGGAAGAGGCCGAGTTTCGCCGCCGCGCATAGTAGTCAGCCTATCAACTTCACAGGAGCACGTCACCATGGCAACCAAGGTCACTGGCAGCCAAGCTGCAAAAAATTCATCTGCCGTTCTTACGAGCAGCTCCACAGGCAAATCATCTAAATCTGCTGCGGGTAGCGCTCTTTCACAAGTCGCTCCGCAAAAAGTGACTTCTGCTAAGGCGGCGAGCAGTGCCTCCCAAGTCTTGCGAGATGGGCGCTCCAGTGCAGTTTCTAAAAGTGCGGCCGGTTCAGCATTGGCTCAACGGCAACAAAAGAAATGACCGTGACAGAAGTCGCGCAGGCGCTCCATTGAAAAAGAGCTGGGCCTGGCAGATCCAAGTTGCAATAACTCCCCCACTCCATGAGTGGCTATCCACCTATTTGAAGCCGCCCCGAAATCAAACGCGGCAGTAGGGTATCGCGCAGGGTGGCGAGTGTTTGGGCGGTCTGATGATTCGCGGCAATGCTTTGCTGAATAGGCTCAACGATTTCCGCAAACTTCAAAGCGACTGCATCGCTCGGTAACGCCAGCAGGTATCGTCCCAGCACATTATTTTGGATGCGTTGTCGGCCACTGGTGCCAACCATGCTCTGAATCGCGTATTCCCTAAATGCGGAATGCCGACACAACAAGTAGGCAAAGTACTCAGGCAACGGCGCTTTTGGACGCAGCACCAGAAACTCGGTCGAGCCCCAGCCAATTTCACCGTCAGTCAGAAAATCAACGAAAGCCGACTTTCCATTCTCAAGACACGGCGTGATGCGGGCCAGCAAGGTGTCGCCGTTACGAAACTTTGTGCCGGAACCGATTTCGCGTTGAATTGCAGTTTCAACGCAATGCCCACTGGTGGCCAGACTAGCCATATCCAAATAGGATGCAATCGAACCTTTTGCCAGCTTGCGCGTCGGATTGATTTCGAACGAATCAGCCAAGTTTGTACCCCACCACCCCCTCGGCACCAAGCCCAGCTCCGATTCCTCGAAGCTGTCAGGAAACAGCGCCGCCGTGGCCTCGTCCATGCCTTCGGGGGCGCGGCCTTCCATCTTGGCGCGCACGGGGTCGAAATCGACAAACCAAGACTTGAACAGCGCCTGGGCGATGGCTTCGAGCGTGGCGTTGGTTTCGCGCAAGAGGGTGATGCGGTCGTCAAATCCCATCAGCATTGAACCGATAGACCGCTGTGTAACGATGTCTGGGAGATTGAACTTGTATTCTTGTATTTGCTTTCCGCTAATGTGCGGGACTGCCGTTCCAGTGGTGATAGTTTGAATGTGCTGCGTGAAATCAGAACTTGCTATCACGCCGTGCAAATAGTCGGCATCGACTCCAGCTTTAGGTCTGAGACGTGCAACCCGCTGAACAAGCAGTGAGGGTAAATCACTTGCTCGTACGCGCGCGAACTTAAGGCCAGCAGTTATCCATGGCCGATCCATCGCCAATACCAAATCGTTTTCGCGCAATTCGTAAGCAGAGAGTTTGTCGTCGCCTCTACGCAGCCATCTGCGGACACCATCCCATCTGAGTTGTCCTTGACCAATGTTGTCACCTCGAAGCAGCCGAGTGCCGGCTTCCGACTCGGTGTAATCAGCACTTTTAAACGGGTATCCCAAGTCCAATTCTGCGCATTGATCTAGCGAAACTTTGCGCCACTTAGAACTCATACCCCAGCCCTCCCAGCTTGGCGCGTATCAACTGGTCCAGCTCCGCCCCCTTGGCCATCTGCTCACCCAGCTTCTCGGTGAACTGCTGCAGCTTGTCGGCAAAGGCTTCGCAATGGTTGTCTGTCATGACGCGGCTCCGTCGTTCAACTTTTGGGCGACCACCCAATGCCCAGAACTGCGACCACCTTCCCTCCTCAATAGACCCGCCGCTTGCAAACGTCGCAGATGGTAGTTCACGCCGTCTTCGGTCATGTCCAGCACGCGCGCCATTTCCGGTATGGTGGTTTGCGGGTGGTCACGCAAGTGCACCAGTAGTACGCCAGCCCTTCCTGTAGCGCTTCCTGTAGTTGTACTTGTAGTCGTTCCTGTAGTCTTTTCGACAGTTTCTTGGTCGTTAAGGCTAAAGGAAGGCCGCGCAAAGCTGGCAATAAACAGCCCGCCCACCTGCCGGAACTCCACGGCTGGAGCGTTTTGGTGGATCAGCGTCATGCCGCGCCCCCAGGATTCCACCATCTCGATGCGGCGAAACAGGTCGGCGATAAGTGGGTTGCGGCGCTGCGAGACGTTGCCCCGGTGCAGGTCGGCAATAGTCAGCCCGCCAAACAGTTTGCCGGGGTTGCGCACTTCAACGCGGTTTTTGAAGATGGCGACTTGCACGTAGTCCGGGTCGCGCCAGTCGCGGTGGCAAAAGGCGTTGATGATGGCTTCGCGCAGGGCCTCCATCGAGATTTCGGGCACGTCCACGCGGTACAGGCCTTCGAGCCGCATGCCGATGTGGATGTTTTTGAGGATGTATTTCTGCGCTTCTTCGATCAGCTCCAGAATGTCGCCGTCAAAGTCGTGCCGGTCGATGATGGTGACGGTGTCGGTGGTGCCGAACACGGCGCAGCGCAACTGGATGGGCTCTTTGGCAAAGAACAGGCGCGCGGCGTTGAACAGCTCTCCTTTTTGCAGCAGCTCCAGCTTGGTCAGCGCCCGCTGCAGCCTGCTTTTTTCATCATTGCCCAGCGCATCCCACTGCAGGCCAGCGCGCTTGGCAAAGCTTTTTACCTTTTTTATCTCCAGATCGGGCCAAGGTTTGTCCAGCGCCCGGGTGTCCCAGCGAAGGACGTTTTGGTTTTTGTCCACGATGATGGCTTCAAGCTCGGCGGCGCTAAGCTGGCGGTCTTCGTCGGCGACGCGCATGTAGGCGCGGCCGTGGGCGAAGTAAGGCGCGTTTTGACCATCAAAGCGGACCTGGATGCAGGTTTTCCCCGACAGCGTTTGCGCAGTGACCTGGGGGTAAATCTTGGGCTCAATGTGCGCGGCAATGGCTTGCGACAGGTCGCGCAGGGTTTTGTCGGTCACGTCCAGGCCTACCGGCTTGCCACTGGGTGCGACGCCAAACCACAACTCGCCAGATCCGTGTTTATTCAGAATGGCGGCGATGGACACCAGGCCTTCTTTGAGTTCGGCCAGGCTTTTTTTCAGTTCTACAGTTTCCGATTCGTGCAAGGCTTTAGAACTCATACCCCAGCCCCCCAAGCTTGGTACGAATCAGCGCATCAAGTTCTGCCCCTTTTGCCATTTGCTCGCCCAGCTTTTCAGTGAGTTTTTGCATCTTGTCGGCAAAGGCTTCATCGTTGTCTTCCACTTCTTCTGCGCCCACGTAGCGGCCGGGGGTGAGCACGTGGCCGTGCTGGGCGATCTCGGCCAGCTTGACGCTGCGGCAGAAGCCGGGGATGTCGGCGTAGGTCAATGCTTCGACAGGCTCAGCACGAACGGAATTTTGTTCCACTCGAACGGGGCTTTCGCCACGCCATTCCGCCACCGTGCTGGCTATGCGCTCTATCACCTCATCGGTGAACTCGCTCTGCACGCGGCTGATCATGGTGGCTTGTTTGCGGGCGTCGATGAACAGCACTTCACCTTTGCGGTGGGTTTTCTTCTTGACCAGAAACCACAGGCAGGCCGGGATTTGCGTGTTGAAGAACAACTGGCCGGGCAGCGCCACCATGACCTCCACCACGTCGGCCTCGACCATGGCGGCGCGGATTTGGCCTTCGCTGTTCTGGCTGCTGCTCATGGAGCCATTCGCCAGCACAATGCCCGCGCGGCCTTCTGCTTTGAGGTGGTGCAGCATGTGCTGCAACCAGGCGTAGTTGTCATTGCCGGGCGGCGGGTCGCCGTACACCCAGCGCGCATCGCCCGTCAAACTGCCGTGCCACCAGTCGCTGATGTTGAAGGGCGGGTTGGCCAGGATGAAATCAGCGCGCAAGTCGGCATGCTGGTTGCGGGTGAAGGTGTCGCCCGGCTCGCGGCCCAGGTTGAAATCAAGGCCGCGAATGGCCAGGTTCATGGCGGCCAGGCGCCAGGTGGTGGGGTTGGCCTCTTGCCCGTAAATGGACACGTCGCCGAGCTTGCCGCCGTGCGCTTCAATGAAGCGTTCACTCTGCACAAACATGCCGCCGCTGCCGCAACACGGGTCATACACCCTGCCGCGGTGCGGGCTGAGCACGGCGACCAGGGTTTTGACGATACTGGCAGGTGTGTAGAACTGCCCGCCGCGTTTGCCTTCGGCGCTGGCGAACATGCCCAGAAAATACTCGTAGACCTGGCCCAGAATGTCGCGGGCCACCGACGGGTTGCTGCCAAAACCAATGGTGGCGACCAGGTCCACCAGCTCGCCCAGCTTGCCGTCGGGCAATTGCGCGCGGGCGTAACGTTTGTCCAGAATGCCTCTGAGCCTGGGGTTTTCCTTCTCGATCAGCGTCAGGTCTTCGTCGATGTGTTTGCCGATGGTGGGTTGTTTTGCCGCAGCGCGAAGGGGCTCCCAACGAGCGGCTTCGGGCACCCAGAAAACACTGTCAGCATCGTAGTAGTCACGGTCTTCGAGCCGTTTGGCGATAACGTCTGGAGCGGCATCCGAGACGTACTCTTCGTCTTGGGGGTCGGCCAGGCGCCTGGCCAGTGCGGCGTGGTGAGCTGCAAAGGTGTCGGAGATGTATTTGACGAAGATCAGGCCCAGCACCAGGTGCTTGTATTCGGCGGCGTCCATGTTGGCGCGCAGCTTGTCGGCGGTGGCCCAGAGTGTTTTTTTAATATCGTCTATCATTTATAAAAATATTGACCATTAAGTCTCGAATTATTTGTTTAGTTTGCTATATTTTTTATTATATTTTTGACCATAAATACGTCAAATTAATTTATCTAATTAATAATAAACTATTCACTATCCGCCCGCCGCCAAACGCACAGACAAACTCTGCGTCGCCCGCCCTATCAAGCCGGCTTCGTCAAACAATTGCGACTCTGCCAAGCCGCCGCCGCTGGGGCCCAGCGCGGTTTGCGCGTCCAGGCAAACCCATTCGCCCACGGGGCGGCGCAGCAGGTTGATGGTGAGGTCGACGTTCACAAAAACATCACCACGCGCGTAGTCCAGCACCGCGCTGATGCCGTTGCCTGAATCAGCCGCTACGGCCACACGCTGGTAGGGGCTGGCCGCCTCGCCGGCCACCAGCGGCTGCTTCAAACGGAACCAGACGGCGCAGGGGCCGTGGAAATTTTTGCCACGCGCTTCGCGGATCTCCACCAGTTCGGCGTAACCCGGCTTGCCGTCGGCAAAGGGCAACTGCGCGGGGGCTGACTGTGCGGGCGCTGCGTGTGCCATGGGCAGCGGGTGGCCCTGCAGATTCTGCGGCAGCGCTTGCGCTGTTTCGCGCTGCGCCAGCGCGGTGAAACGCGCCAGCTCTTTGCCGCTATGCAGCAACTGCGCTGAAAAGTGCCCGGCGTTTTTGCCGATGTAGTCGGCGGCCACGACTACCGTGAGCACGTCAATCGGCAATGGCCGCAACAGATTGGCCGTGAGCCGGGCAATGTGGGTCAGGCCGTGTTCTGCTGCTGCACGCTCTATCGCCCGGCACACCAGGGCAATGGGCGGCCCGGCGTGCTGGTGGGCCGGGTTCCAGGGGCCGCGCGTGAGCCTGGTGGCCTGGAAACTCGCTGGCTCAGTCGGCAAAGGCAGGAAGGCGGCTTGTGGGTAAGAGTTTTTTGACACGTTTCAATTTACCACGGCGCCTATTCAATCAGTGCCACAGACTTCACCTGCGCCCACACCGCCTGTCCCGGCACAAGCTGCAACGCGTCCACCGCGCGCGAAGTCAGGCGCGCCAGCAACACCGCGTTGCCGCAACGCAGGCGCGCCAGCGTTTGCGAGGGGTGGCTGTCAAGCGCCAGCGACTCAATCACACAGGGCAGCAGGTTCTGGATGCTGGTGTGTGTGGGCCTCTCGGTGGCGATGCTCACGTCACGCGCCAGCACCCGCACGCGCACCGGCCGCCCCAGCGCCAGGCCGGTGTTGCGCAGCCACAAACTGCCGCCCTCAAAGGACACGCGGGCGAGTTGCCAGCGCTCGTCGCGCGCGTCCAGCGTGGCGCTCAGCAAGGCGCTGGCGTCTTCACTGGCCAGGCCGGGCACGCCGGATTGGGTCAACACATCGGCCACCGGCCCGCAGGCCTGAACCTGCCCGCGCGCCAGCACCACCAGGGTGTCGGCCAGGCGCGCCACTTCATCGGGCGCGTGGGTCACGTAGAGCATCGGAATTTTCAGCTCGTCGCGCAGGCGTTCCAGCCAGGGCAACACGTCCTGGCGGCGCGCGTGGTCCAGCGAAGCCAGGGGCTCGTCCAGCAACAACAAACGCGGTTGTGTGGCCAGCGCCCGGGCAATCGCCACACGCTGGCGCTCGCCGCCAGAGAGCTGGTGCGGCGTGCGCGCCAGCAGGCTGGCAATGCCCAGCAGTTCAATGGCTGCGTCCAGCGCGGCGCGTTGGGCCGCCTTGCCGGGCGCACTGCCCGTCATGCCGCCCTTGGCTTCGCCCGAGCGCTTGAGGCCAAAGTCCAGATTGCCGCGCACATCCAGATGCTCAAACAGGCTGGCCTCCTGAAACACGTAACCCAAGGGCCGCTGCCAGGTGGGCAGGAAGACGCCCGCGCTGTCGTCTTGCCAGATGTCGCCGGCGATGGACACCAGCGCCGGGGCTTCGGGCGCCGCCGCCGCCCGCTCCAGCCCCGCCACGGCCCGCAGCAAGCTGGTTTTGCCGGAGCCGGAAGCGCCAAACAGCGCAGTGATGCCCGCGCCCGGCAGCGTCAGATCAACGTCCAGTGAAAACTCGGCCCTTGGCAACGCGAGCCGGATGTGGCTGGTGGTTGGGCTGCTGGGGGGGCTCATGGAATGACGCGGGCCGAATAACTTTGCGGGGAGCCACTGTGGGCAGGCCGGTTCGCATTCCGGTTCAGCATCGACAACCCAAGCAAGACCAGGAACGAAAACACCAGCAGGCCGCCCGCCAACCAATGCGCCTGGGCGTATTCCATGGCTTCCACATGCCCGTAAATCTGCGTGGAAACCACACGCGTCTTGCCCGGGATGTTGCCGCCGATCATCAGTACCACACCAAATTCGCCGATGGTGTGCGCGAAGCTCAAAATCGCGGCGGTGACAAAACCTGGCCGGGCCAGCGGCAGCGCTACGGAAAAAAATGCGTCCAGCGGGCTGGCGCGCAGCGTGGCGGCCACCTCCAGCGGCCGCGCGCCAATGGTTTCAAAGGCGCGCTGAATGGGCTGCACGGCAAAAGGCAGCGAATAGATCAGCGAGCCAACCAGCAAGCCGCCAAATGTGAAGGGCAAAGTGCCCAAACCCATCGCCTCGGTGGCGCGCCCAAGCGGGCCTTGGGGGCCCAAAGTCACCAGCAAGTAAAAGCCCAGCACCGTTGGCGGCAGCACCAGGGGCAATGCCACCACCGCATTGACTGGCCCGCGCCACGCTGAATGTGAACGCGCCAGCCACCAGGCAATGGGCGTGGCCAGCACCAGCAGCAACACCGTGGTGAGGCTGGCCAGTTGCAGTGTCAACTGGATCGCCTTGACGGCATCAGCGTCAAACGCCGGGAAGGCGGGCAAAAAATTCATCTGTTGTTGGCGCGCCCGGCGCGGCAGGGGTTTTGGCTGGCGCACAGGTCGTAGCCGTGCGCGCGGATGATGTCTTGCGCTTTTTGGCTGCGCAAATAGGCCAGGAACGCCATGGCAGCCGGATTCGCCTTGCCCTTGGCCAGCAACACAGCGTCTTGCAGGATCGGCTGGTGCATGTTTTGCGGCACCACCCAGGCCGACCCCTGCGCGATGCGGCCATCCAGATAAACCTGAGACAACGCGACAAAACCCAGAGCGGCGTTTTCCGAGGCGACAAACTGGTAGGCCTGTGCGATGTTTTCGCCCTGCACCATTTTCGGCCGCAGTATGTTGAGCAAACCCAGGCCGGTCAAGGTCTCGATGGCGGCAGCGCCGTAGGGGGCCAGCTTGGGGTCCGCCAAGGCGATGCGCGCAAATTGGCCTCCGCGCAAAACCTCACCCTGCGCGTCAACCAGCGCCGTCTGGCGGCTCCACAACACCAGACGGCCGATGGCGTAGGTGAAGCGCGATCCGGCGGGCGCAAGCCCCTGGCGTTCGAGGCGCAGCGGCGTTTCATCGTCGGCCGAGAGCAGCACCTCAAACGGCGCGCCATTGGCAATTTGCGCGTAAAACCGGCCGGTGGAGCCAAAAGCGAGGCGCGCCGAATGCCCGCTGTCCGCCGCAAAGGCCTGGGCGACTTTCTGCGCGGGCACAATGAAATTGGCGGCCACAGCCACGCTCACTTCGGCCGCGCCACAACCAGCGCCAAAACCGGCGCCAGCGGCGCAGAGCGCTGCAAACCCAAAGATAGGGAGAATCCGCATCGTCAAAGTTCGTTGTCTGATTTCGCTATTCATATTTTGAATAACGAAGTATACAGACGCCACCACCACTGGTTTTGGCGGAAAATCTTTCAATGAAAACGCCGAAACTGCAGCTTGAGAATGCGCTGGGCCACCACTTTGCCGACAAACGCATCGACATCCTGCGGCGCATTGGCCAAGCCGGTTCGATCTCCGAGGCCGCGCGCGGGGCCGGGGTGAGTTACAAGGCCGCCTGGCAGGCGATCGACACACTCTCCAACCTGGCGGGCGCTGCGCTGCTGGAGCGCGCTGTGGGTGGCGCAGGCGGTGGCGGCGCGCGCCTCACCGCAGCCGGCGCGAGCCTGCTGGCGGCGGCGCAAAAAATGAGCCGCGCCCGGGTTGACGTGCTGGCGGAAATCGCCTCGACATCGGCCGCCGGACCTGCCCTGCCCAACCTGGCGGCCCTGGCCCTGCGCACCAGCATGCGCAACCAGTTGCCGTGTGGGGTGCACTCCATCAAACCCGACGCCGGCGCGGTGCGGGTTGAGTTGGCGCTGGCCGACGGCTCCCGCATCGGCTCGCGCATCACGCGGGAGAGCGCGCAGTTGTTGGGCCTGAAACCCGGGCTTGCGGTCTTGGCCCTGTGCAAAGCGACAGCCGTGGTGATGGCTTTGAAGGCAGACCCTGCGCCGGGCCGCAACCTGTTGGCTGGCCGCGTCAGCCGGGCGTCACGTTCGCTCCAGGGCGGCGAAGTGGCGCTTTTGTTGCCCTCGGGCTTGCAGCTTGTCGGCTTCGCCCGGCCCGGCCCGGCCCTGAAAACAGGCGGCGACGCTGTTGCCGGTTTTGACGAGTCTGCGGTGGTCGTGGCGCTCGCAGGCTGAGCCGCTTTGAGGCGGTCTATCATGCGTATGTCAGCGTCTTTCGACCACCCTGGACTCACCCCATCATGACCCTACCCACCGTCGCGCTGTTCACCGGCGACCCCGCCGGCATCGGCCCCGAGCTGGCGCAAAAGCTGCTCGCCCGGCCGGAAACGCTCGCCCAGGCGCAGATCATCCTGATCGGGCAAAGCGGCGCGATTCAAGCGCCGCCAGGCGTTCGCTGGCATGCCTGGGCAGGCGCGGCAGCGCCTGTTTTTCCGCTGGGCGTGGCCAGTGCGCACAATGGCCGTTACCTGATGCAAGGCCTGGCCGAGGGCGCGCGCCTGGCCGCCAGCGGGCAGGCCGACGCCTTTTGTTTTGCGCCCTTGAACAAAGGCGCGTTGCGCCTGGGCGGCATGCGCCAGGAAGACGAGTTGCGCTGGTTCGCCGAATTTCTGGATTTCAAAGGCGTTTGCGGCGAGCTCAATGTGCTGAAGAAGCTCTGGACAGCCCGCGTCACCTCACACGTGCCGCTCAGGGAAGTCAGCCAGTTGCTGACGCCGCAAGGCGTGGCGGATGCCATTCGCATGATTACCCTGGCGCTCAAGGCCAGTGGCAACCCAGCTCCGCGCATCGCCGTGTGTGGCCTCAATCCGCACAATGGCGACAACGGCAACTTTGGCGACGAAGAAGGCCGCATCATCGAGCCGGGTGTGCGCCTGGCGGCTGGGCAAGGCTTTGCGGCGGACGGCCCTTTCCCGGCAGACACGGCCTTTGTCCGCGCCATCCGCGCCGAGGGCGGCTACGACGGCGTTGTCACCATGTACCACGACCAGGGCCAGATCGCCATGAAACTGATGGGCTTTGAGCAAGGCGTCACGGTGCATGGCGGGCTGCCGGTGGCGATCACCACGCCCGCCCATGGCACGGCCTACGACATCGCCGGGCGGGGTGTCGCCGCGCCCACCGCCATGTTCAACGCCTTCGACCTGGCCTGCCGCATGGGGCAGAGCCAGCGGCAACTGCAAAAAACCCCAACCCACCAACAGGAAGCGCTGCAATGAATCTACCTCTAACCATCAAACGCCGGCCCCTCAGTACCTTGATGGCCGTGCTGGCGCTGGCGCCCGCGCTGGCCTTGTCGCAAAACTTCCCGGCCAAGCCGGTGCGCCTGATGGTCGGCGCCAACGCCGGCGGCGGCACCGACATCATCGCCCGCATGCTGGCCGAAAAAATGACCGATGGCCTCAAGGGCACGTTCGTAGTCGAGAACAAACCCGGCGCCTCCAACACCATCGCCGCCGACCTCACGGCCAAGGCGCCTGCCGACGGCCATACCCTGCTGGTGGCCACCAACACCGGCCAGGCCATCGCGCCGCATTTGATGAAACTCAATTTCGACCCGATCAAGGACCTCGCACCGGTGGGCCTGATCGTCACGGTGCCCAATGTGCTGGTGGTCGGCAGCAGCGTCACCGCCAACACCGTGCGCGAGCTGGTAGCGCAGATGAAAGCCAAACCGGGCGATTTCAAATACGCTTCGTCCGGCGTGGGCAGCACGCAGCACATCGCGGGGGAAGGCTTCAACCTGGCCGCTGGCGTGCAGAGTGTGCACATCCCCTACAAAGGCAGCAGCCAGGCGCACCTGGACGTGATCGCCGGCAATGTGCAAATCATGTTCGACACCACCTCTTCGGCCATGAGCCAGATCAAGGCCGGCAAACTCAAGCCCCTGGCGCTGACGACCGCCACCCGCAGCAGCGAGTTGCCGCAGGTGCCCACACTCTCGGAAGCGGGCGTGAGCGGCTTTGAGATGAGCACCTGGTACGGCCTGTTTGTCACCGCCGGCACACCACCCGACGTGCTGGCCAAGCTGCAAGGCGAAC
>JANNEZ010000201.1:0-9977 GCA_031379255.1 Rhodoferax sp.
GGCCTTCCATGTCACCTTAAAAGGACTCTCCAAATGATCAAACCCGGCATCTCACTGGCTGCGGCCATTCTGCTTTCGGCCTGCGCCAGTTCATCGGTCGTGAATCGCGCCACGGCGCAACTCGCGCCCACCACCGGCAATAGCGCTGCTGGCACAGTCACATTCACCCAGCGCGGCAATGCCGTGCTGGTCGCGGGCGAGGTGCGTGGCCTGGCGCCCAACAAGGAACACGGCTTTCACGTGCATGACAAGGGCGATTGCTCGGGTGGCGACGGCATGGCCACCGGCGGTCATTTCAACCCCACAGGCGCCGCCCACGGCGCGCATGACAACGCCCAGCACCATGCGGGTGACCTCGTTAGTCTCAAGGCCGACGGCAGCGGCGTGGCGCGTTTCAGCTACACCTCAAACTCAATCACCGTGGGTGACGGCATCACCAACATCATCGGGCGTGGCCTGATTGTTCACCGCGACCCGGATGACTTCAAAACCCAACCCACCGGCAATTCAGGCCCGCGCATCGCCTGCGCCGTTGTCACGTTGGGTTAACCGAGGTTTGTCGCTGGCCTGGCCGCTCAACGCGCAGCGGCCAGGCCCAGCGCCTCGTAAACGCGAATGGCCGCATACGCGTCATTGGCGGCGTACACCAGTTGCGCTTCGGTGAGATGCGCGTTCGCCCAGTTGCTGGTGGCGGCTTTTTTGGATTTGATGAAACGCTGGTTGAAGAGCACGGCCACGGCCCCTTTCACGCCCATCTCCTTGCGGTAGCCGCGCTCGCGGAACACGGCGTTGAGCTCCAGCACGCCGGCCGGCGCCACGCCGAGTTTGTGCAGGATGCGTTTTTTGTCATCCCCCAGGCCGAAGCCGGCTTTGACAATGCCGGCCATCGCGAGCAGCTCGGCAGCTATATCGCGGCAATGCGGCTCGTGCAGCTGGAACACCCAGGCATGGTTGACGGTGGCCAGTTGCAGGATGTGCGGCCCGTCTGAAGCCTCGCCCACGCGGAAAGTGGGTTTGGATTCGGTGTCGAAGCCCCAGGCCGGCGTGTCGAACAGCCGCGCCATGGCTTCGCGCGCCTGCGCGCCGGTGCTGGCCAGGGTGATGCGCTCCAGCCCCAGGCGCTCAAAGGGCGGCAGCAGGGCGATGGCGTCTTTGCCGGGCTCAGTCGAGCATGATGCCAAGGTCCACCGCCACTTTGATCCACACCGGCACGTCGCGCTCCCAGTCCTTGCGGGTCTCGACCAGGTTTTTGGGTTTGTTGGGAATGGCGAAGGATTCGCGCAGTTTGACCGCGCGCTCCGCGTTGGCGCCTTCCACCACCACCGCAGACAGCGCCTTGAGCACCGCTTCAGGCGTGCCGGCCGGTGCCATCAGCGGCAGGCCGCCTTCAAGCCCCACCAGATTGCCGGGGATGCCCTGCTCCACCAGCGTGGGCACGTCGGGCAGCTTGGGCGAACGGTACATGCCGGTAACGCCAATGGCCCGCACGCCACGGGTCGCCACTGTGTTGAACGCCTGGTAGCTGCCGATGGCAATCTGCAATTGCCCCGAGGCCACGTCCACCCACATGGGCGCCTCGCCCCGGTAGTGCACCGACACGATCTTGGTGCCGTCGCTGCGGTTGACCTGGTCGGCCACCATGTGCGGGAACGAGCCCGGCGCGTAGGTACCCATGTTGGTTGGGTTGTTTTTGGCGAACTCGATGAACTCTTTCATGTTGCGCGCAGGCACCTTCTCGGGCACGCCCACCACCAGCGGGCCCGAGGGGAACAGGGCAACGGGCGTGAGGTCTTTGTCCAGGTTGTAGGGCAGCTTGGTGTAGAGCACGCGGTTTTGCCACACGGTGCCCGAAGTCGTCATCAGCAGGGTGTAGCCGTCGGGCGGCGATTTGGCGACCAGGTCAATGGCAATCACCGCCCCGGCGCCGGGCCGGTTGTCCACCACCACCGACTGGCCAGTGCGCGCCGCCAGTTGGTCGGCATAAAGGCGCGCGTAGGCGTCTGTGAGGCCCCCCGGCGGAAAGGCGACGATGATGCGAATCGGCTTGGCCGGCCACTTGGCGGCCTGCGACCAGGCGGCTGGCATCGCCACGGTTGCGCCCAAGGCGGCGCTCGCCTGCAGAAACCGGCGGCGTGGCTGATGGTTCAAAGCGTCCATGAATTGTCTCCTTGTGGGGGCTGTGGTTTTGCGGTTCAGTCTATCAGTGAAATCCGGCCACACCGCGCGGGTTATCGTCGATTGAATGGTCGCTTGAATTGTCGATTGAATCCATGGCGACGTATCATCGCCGCTCAAGGAACCGCATGAAGAAAACATTTCAGCTTGCCGTGGAAGGCAAACACCCCGAGCGCCTGCTCGAAGCGATCAAACACGAGATCCGCAAATACTTCAAACGCGAGCGGCACCGCGCATTGCCCGCAGGCATTGATTTTTGGGACTTTGACTGCCAGTTCGGCGCAACTCAAGACGCTGCCGTGCCAGCGGTTGAGGCCGAGCTGATGCGCCTGGTCGATGCCATCGCCCAAGGCGGCGGCACGCAGTTCTACGTGGAGATTTTGGCAAAACCCGGGCTGCGCAAACCGCGTGAAAAAAGCGCCAACCTAGCGCCGCCCTCCCCCGCGCATTGAAGGGTTGCCGGGGCCGGGCGCGGGCCAGCTGTTGTCCGCGAGGTCTTACCCGCGGCGCTCGTAACGGTCGTTGCGCAGCATGCGGTCCAGGTCGTTGCTCAACTGGTTGAGTTCATCGCGCAACTGGCGCCGCTCCTGCTGGGTGACTACCCCGTCGCTCTTGAAACTGAGCTCGTGGCGCGCGATTTCGCGCTCGCGCCGCTGCAGGCGGTAGGCCTCGCGCTGGCTGATGCGCCCGGAGCGGATGCTGTCGTCAATGCGTTGGCTGAGGTTGGCCTGGCGGTTGTCAATGCCGTTGGCCATGCCGGGGCGCGCGTTGAATTCCGAATTGTTCATCATGCGTTCAACCTCGGCGGCCAGCGAATCAAGGTCGGCGCGCAATTGCTGGCGCTCCTGCTGCGAGACGCTGCCGTCGGCCCTGTAGCGGCTCTCGCGCAGGTCGATGTCGCGGTCGCGGCGCAGCAACTCACGCGCCTCGGAGGGCGTGATGTGCCCGGAGGCCATGCCCTGCTGGATGCGTGCGCTGACGGCCTGCTGGGCGCGGTCGATCGCGGGTGTGTTGGTGTTTTGCGCCATCGCCGGGGACTGGCCCAAGCCGGCAAACAGGGCCGAGGCAAACACGGAGGCGGTAAAAAGTCTGGAAGTCATGAATGTTCCTCATAATGAAGGCTGGAAAATTAATTGTTGCCCCGTCCAAGTCAAAACGCTGTAGGACAAGGGGCTGCGACAACCGGTATCGACGCCGCGAATATTGGGTGCGGCAAAGGACAGTCAAAGCCAAGGATCGACCATGCACATCCAGTCTCTGAACCAATTGCGCGCCCTGTATGCCGCGCCGCGCCAACGCTCGGTGAAGAAGGAACTGGCGCAGCTGGATGCGCATTGCGCGCGCTTCATTGCCCAGTCGCCGTTGGTGGTGGTGGCCAGCGCAAACCGGGACGGCGCGATGGACGCCTCGCCGCGCGGCGGCGCGCCCGGGTTTGTCAAGGCAGAGGGCGCAGGCACCCTGCTGATCCCCGACTCGCCAGGCAACAACCGGCTCGACACGCTGGAAAACCTCGTGCAAAACGGCCAGATCGGCCTGTTGTTTCTGCTGCCCGGTGTCGACGAAACCCTGCGTGTCAACGGCCGGGCGACCTTGTCCACACACGCGGCGGAGCTTGCCCTGTGCGCCGACGCCAAACGCGGCCCCAAGCTGGTGATCCGCGTCACGGTGCAGACGGCCTACCTGCACTGCGCCAAGGCGCTGATGCGCTCGGCCCTGTGGGACGCTGGGCGCCACATCGACCGCGCAAGCCTGCCCTCGATGGGCGAGATGCTGCGGGACCAGATTGGCGGCGACATGCCAGCGGAAACCCAGGCGCAGATGCTGGCGCGGTACGCGGTTGACCTGTAAACGGTTTTCGCCGGCGTTTTCAGTTTCGAAGTTGATGCTATATTTATTATAGCAATAAATGTCCATTTCACGTGACCTAATTGCCAATTTTGTTCGTGAATTCGGGTTGTTGGTGTTTTTTGACCCCAATAAACCCCAATATGGGTACGATT
Organism: Rhodoferax sp.; assembly: GCA_031379255.1. GTDB lineage: Bacteria > Pseudomonadota > Gammaproteobacteria > Burkholderiales > Burkholderiaceae_C > JANYCG01. The sequence goes on from JANNEZ010000201.1 coordinate 4,176, forward strand.
GGTGCTAGAATGCGATCGTCTTCAACCGATCCACACAAGGGGCTGCATCCATGGGCAAAAAACTCGTCAAACCGCTGGCCGCATCGGGCAAGTCCGCCCGGGCCGCCAAAGCCATCGCCGCCGCGCGGCCCATCGACGCGCTGTTTTCCAAAAGCCGCCAGCGTGTGTTGACGGTGCTGTTTGGCAACCCGGCGCGCAGTTTTTACGCCAACGAAATCATCGCCCTGGCGCAGGTGGGCACCGGCGCCACGCAGCGCGAGTTGGTGTCGCTGGCCGGGGCCGGCCTGCTGCTGGTGAGCAAACACGGCAACCAGAAACACTTCCAGGCCAACCCCGATTCGGTGGTGGCCGCTGAAATTTACGCCCTGGTGCAGAAGACTTTGAGCCTCGCCGGCGTGACGGGCGCGGCACTGGCGCCCTTGGCCGGGCAGATCGATTTCGCCCTGCTGCACGGCGCGCCTGAGCAACTGCGCGACACCGCGCACAGCGATGTCGCGCTGCTGGCAGTCAGCGCCAGCCTCACAGACGACGACCTGGCCGCCGCGCTGGCGCCTGCCGCCACCACGCTGGCGCGGCGCTTCTCGCTGACCCTCTGCAGTCCGGCCGAGTTTGCGCGAAACCTGGCCCAAGACGCGGCTTATCTGAGTGGCCTGCAGGCGCAGTCCAAAATCTGGCTCAGCGGGTCACACCCGCAACTTGCGGCTGCAGGGCCTGCGGGCGCGCAGCTTTAAAGGTCAACGTTTGGCGTTGAGCGTGAGGGTGGCAAGGTAAGCCACCACGTCTTCGCGCTCGCGCGCATCGCCCAGGCTGTAGTTCATGGTCTGGCCTGGAATCACGTTTTCCGGCCCGGACAGCCAGGCCAGCAGGTTCTCGCGGTTCCACACCAGCTGGCTGCTGGCGAGCGCCCGGGAGTAATCAAAACCCGGCGCGCTGCCGGCCTTGCGGCCCATCACACCCTGGTGCGCCGGGCCCACCCGGTTGGCATCCACACTGTGGCAGGCCACGCAGCGCGACTCATACAAAGTCCGGCCGCGCTCCACTTGCTGGGCCATCACCGGCACGCAGCAGGCGCCGCTGACGGCCACCACGCCGAGCAGGAGAGCAAGGCCGGGTTTCACCGCTCAGGCTCCGAAAGACAAAGCGCCGGCGGGCAACGGGCGGCCCAGCGCGTTGGTGAGGATCGTGTAGTGCATGGTTTCGTCAGCCGCCAGGCGCGCCGCCACCTTGGCCAGGTCTTTGCTCCCAAAAGCCGGGATCACGCCCAGGTAGGCGTTGATGGCGCCGAGCTCCAGGCGGGCGGCGAGGTCCAGCACGTCAGCCTGGTTTTTCAGGGTGTCGGCCTTGAGGGCTTTGGCGTATTCGTCGAACTTTTTCTCCATCACCGGCGCGCCGCCCATTTTCTGGATGGTGGCGATGAGCGCGTCGCGGTGCGACTTGTGGTGCCCCTGGAACTGCACGGCAATATCCAACACCGGTTTTTGCAACAGGCCGCTGCCGGCGCCGAGCTGGTAGGCGTTGATGGCTTCGTGTTCGAGGCCCAGCGCCACATTGAGGATGCTGACGTCTTTCGACATATCGCCCTGCATGCCCTGCGCCAGCGCGTCCTTGCCCGCCAGCAGGGCGATGGCGACTGCCGAGAGGCCGCCGGTGCGGCCCATGAAGCTGCGGCGCGAGCCGGCCAGGTTGCCGTTGGAGAGGGCTTGGATCATGTGGGTCATGGTGAATTCCTTGGTACAGAAGTTGAAGGCCGGTTGGGCACGCCGGAAATGTGTCCGGCGCCTTCAATACGCAGGCGCACCGCGCGCCGGATTCAGCTTGCCCCCACGCGCCGGTGGGGCAAAGGGTGGTTTGAATCCGTTGGCCGACGGGCTGCGTAGGGAGCGGACGCGCTGCTTTACCATTGGGCCCCGAGTCCAATTTCCAGGAAACACCAGATGGCCGTCATCACCAACATTGAAGACTTGCGCGTGCTGGCGCAAAAACGTGTGCCGCGCATGTTTTACGACTACGCCGATTCGGGCTCGTGGACTGAATCCACCTACCGCGCCAACTGCGAGGACTTCCAGGCCATCAAGCTGCGCCAGCGCGTCGCGGTGAACATGGAAAACCGCAGCACCAAGAGCACCATGGTCGGGCGCGACGTCGCCATGCCGGTGGCGCTCGCGCCCGTGGGCATGACCGGCATGCAACACGCGGATGGGGAAATCAAAGCCGCGCGCGCCGCCGAAAAATTTGGCGTGCCGTTCACCCTCTCCACCATGAGCATCTGCTCGATCGAAGACATCGCCGAACACACCCAAGCGCCCTTCTGGTTCCAGCTCTACGTGATGCGCGACCGCGACTTCATCGGGCGCCTGATCGACCGCGCCAAAGCCGCCAAATGCGGGGCGCTGGTGCTCACACTCGATCTGCAAATCATTGGCCAGCGCCACAAGGATCTGAAAAACGCCCTCACCGCGCCGCCCCGGCTCACCATTCCCAACATCCTCAACATCGCCACCAAACCGCGCTGGGCGCTGGGCATGCTTGGCACCAAACGCCACACGTTCGGCAACATCCACGGGCATGTCAAAGGTGTGGAGGACATGAGCGACTTGATGCAGTGGACCGGCAAACAGTTTGACCCGACGCTCAATTGGGGCGACGTGGAATGGATCAAAAAGCGCTGGGGCGGCAAACTGATCTTGAAGGGCATCCAGGACGTGGAAGACGCAAAACTGGCCGTCAACAGCGGCGCCGACGCGCTCATCGTCTCCAACCATGGCGGGCGCCAGCTCGACGGCGCGTTGTCGTCGATCCGCTCCTTGCCGCCCATCGTGGACGCGGTCGGCCAGCAGATCGAAGTGCACATGGACGGCGGAATCCGCAGCGGGCAAGACGTGCTCAAGGCGCGGGCGCTGGGCGCCCAAGGCGTCTACATCGGCCGCGCTTTCACCTACGGCCTGGGCGCCATGGGTGAGGCAGGGGTGACCCGCGCGCTGGAGATCATCCACAAGGAGCTGGATTTGACGATGGCGTTTTGCGGGCGCACGCAGATGGACTCGGTGGACAAAAGCGTGCTGCTGGCGGGGACCTACCCCACCTGACATGCAGTTGACGTCGCCACCCGCCTGGGCCTGGATTCCCATCGTCATCGCGGCGGCTTTCTTCCAGACCGTGCGCAACGCGGCGCAGCGTTCGCTCGTCAACGATCTGGGCACGCTCCCGGCCACGCTGGTGCGTTTTCTCTATGGTTTGCCGTTTGCGGCCCTTTGGCTCGGGCTGGTGGCTTTGTGGCTTCCGGCAGGCGGCGTGACCCCGGAGTTTGGCGCGGCCTATTTCATCTGGCTCACGGTGGGCGCGGTGGCGCAAATCCTGGCCACAGCGTTTTTGCTGCTGGCGATGAAAGAGCGCAATTTTGTGATCGGCGTGGCGCTGGCCAAAACCGAGGTGTTGCAGGCCGGTCTCCTGGGCAGCGTATTGCTGCTTGAAATTCCGGGCCTCTGGCCGGCGCTGGCGATGGTGTGCGCGAGTATCGGTGTGGTCATGTTGTCAATGCCCAATAAAAACATCATTGAGCCGGCGTCGTGGTTCGGCAAGGCCGCGTTGGCGGGTCTGGCGTCGGGGGCCTGTTTCGCCCTGGCGAGTGTGGGGTACCGTGGCGCGGCGCTCACGCAGCCGGGCGTGTCGCCCTGGCTCGTCGGCGCCAGCGGCGTATTGCTTGCGCAAATCCTGCAGTCGGTGCTGCTGGGTGGCTGGATCTTCATCCGTGAGCCGGGGCGCATCGGCCAGGTGGCGCGCGCGTGGCGTCTCTCCAGCGTGGCCGGCGCCATGGGCGCGCTCGCGTCGATCGGCTGGTTCACCGGTTTTGCGCTGCGCCCCGTGGCCGACATCAAGACGCTGGGGTTGATCGAGGTGTTGTTCAGTTACGCCGTGTCACGCAAGCTGTTTGATGAATCCCTGAGCCGCCACGAGCGGCTGGGCCTGGTGCTCGTGACCCTGGGGCTGGTGGTGATCTGCGCCCAGTTGTAGAGCCCCATGGACGCACCGATCAGGCGGATCGCGCATCTGGACATGGACGCCTTTTATGCGTCTGTCGAGCTGTTGCGTTACCCGCAGCTCAAGGGCCTGCCGGTGGTGATTGGCGGCAGCCGCCGCTCCTGGGACGACATGCTGTCGCGCCTGCGTGTGCGTTGCCCAGAGCGGGAGTGGCAGTCTGAGGCCGACCTGCGCCACATCCCGCTCGATGCCTTCGAGCGGTTGAAAGACTACACCGGCCGTGGCGTGATCACCACCGCCACCTACGCCGCGCGCCAGTTTGGCGTGGGCTCGGCGATGGGCATGATGAAGGCCGCCAAACTCTGCCCGCAGGCGATCTTGCTGCCGGTTGATTTCAACGAATACCGCAAATTCTCGCGCCATTTCAAGGCCATCATTCTGGACATCGCGCCCTTGATGGAAGACCGCGGCGTGGACGAGGTCTACATCGATTTCACCGAGGTTCCGGGCGGCCAGCGCGAGGGCGGCCGCGTGCTGGCGCGCCTCCTCCAGAAGCGCATTGTTGACGAGACGGGCCTCACCTGCTCGGTCGGTGTGGCGCCCAACAAGCTGCTCGCCAAGATGGCCAGCGAGTTCAACAAGCCCAATGGCATTACGGTCATCCATGAAGAAGATTTGCAGCAAAAAATCTGGCCACTGGCTTGCCGCAAGATCAACGGCATTGGCCCCAAGGCCGATGAAAAACTCAAGAGCCACGGCATCGGTTTGATCGGCGAACTGGCCGCGCGCGACGAGCATTGGCTGATTGGCACCTTCGGCAAAGCCACCGGCGCCTGGATGTTTCGCGCCGCCTGGGGCCGCGACGAGCGCCCGGTATCCATGAACAGCGAACCGGTGACCATCAGCCGCGAAACCACCTTCGACCGCGACCTGCACGCGGTGGCCGACAAGGCCGAGCTGGGCCAGATTTTCACCCGCCTGTGCGAAGGCCTGGCCGGCGACCTGCAGCGCAAGGGTTATGTCGGCAAAACCATCGGCATCAAGCTGCGCTACGACAACTTCAAGGCCGCCACCCGCGACATCACGCTGGACCATTTCACCGCCGACGCGAAGGAGATCCGCCGCACCGGCGGGCTGTGCCTGAAACGCGTGCCGCTGGAGCGCAAGCTGCGGCTGCTGGGCATCCGCGTGGGGTCGCTGGCGCATGTGGATGAGGCGCAGACGGCTCAAAAAACGACTCAACCGCACCCTTCGGCGACACCCAACTCCCGTGAACCCGAGCTGTTTTAAACCAGCACCTTGCCTTTTTCTTACATCGGCCTTACAGTCAATTCACGCCAGCATTCGTGTTTAACTTTGACGCGGAGGTCCAGTGAACCACTTGATCCAGAGAGCCTTTCCCATCGGAGAGTTGCAACGCATCAAAAAATGGCAAGTGGCGCACCGGCGCGGCCACGAGATTGAGTACCAGACCTGGGACGTGATGCTGACGCTCTGGGTGATGGGCGGTGTGGGTTGGTTGCTGGTGTGGCCGCTGGACCTTTTGTGGGCGCTGCCGCTGTGTGCTGCGGCCACCGCCGCGCCAGAGCTTTACATTCACTTTCGCAAAAAAGCCCACCGCGAAGAGCGTCTCAGGTGCGACTGGATTCACTTGGCTGACTGATTTAAAGAGAGCGGATGAATACCTCCCAACCCGCCCCCCTGCGATTCACGACAACCTGCTCGACATCCAGGCCACCTTCACCAAGCTGGAGAAGCTGCGCATCCAGGAGATCAACATCGGCCTGGTGGCCGACGTGGGCACCCTGCAGCGCCTGCCCAAGC
>JANNEZ010000268.1:0-2198 GCA_031379255.1 Rhodoferax sp.
ATTTTGAAGAGCCCATGCCAGAGTTTTTACCTGCAACTCATTGAGCCCGAGCCGACGGTTCTCGATGTGGAAGACGACGAATGCCTGCAGCGCCTGGGCCTGGGCACACCCGACGTCCCCTCGACCGTGGCACAGCTGCAAAAACGCGGCGTTGACTTCCTGGCCGCCAAAAGCAAAGACGCCGAAACGCGCGGCGCCCTGACGCGCACCCTGATGGGCAGCGTGATGTTTGAACTCGTGCACGACGACCGCGCTGCAGCGCAGGGCTGAATCGCCATGAGCCACTTCGAAGGCAACATCGACGACTTCGGCATGGACACCATCACCATGGCCGGGCCGCTCAAGGCCAAGCTCGACGCGATCAAGGGCGCCGGTTTCACGCAGGTGATGCTGCTCGCGCGGGACCTCGTGGGCCACCCCGAGGGCTGGCGCGCGGCGGTGCAGGAAGTCAAAGACAGCGGCCTGCGCGTCACGGGTTTTCAGGTGTTGCGCGATTTTGAGGGCCTGTCAGGCCACCTGCACGACTACAAGGTCGATATCGCCAAGTCCATGCTGGAGATGTGCCACGCGCTGGGCTGCGACGTGATGCTGGCGTGTTCGTCCACCTCCACCCATGCCACGGGCGAGAGGTCGGCTATCGTCAAGGATCTGCGCAAGCTGGCCATGCTGGCCATCACCAAAGACATCAAGATCGCCTTTGAAGGCCTCTCCTGGGGCCGCAACATCAACGAGTTTCCGCAGGCCTGGGACGTCATTGCCGAAGCCGACATGCCCAATCTGGGCCTGGGGTTTGACTCCTTCCACATGTTTGCCGCCAAGACGCCGCTGGAAGACCTGGAACTGGTGGACCCGGACAAAATCTTCCTCGTGCAACTGGCTGATTTCATGTGGAATGAAATCAAGACCATGGAAGAGCGCATGAGCACAGCGCGCACTTTTCGCGTGTTCCCGGGCGAAGGCGTGCACAGCGAAGCCGTGGCCGCGCTCACGCTCAAACTGCATCAGATGGGTTACCGCGGCGACTACAGCTTTGAGGTCTTCAACGACGACTACCAGGGCCTGCCGCTGGAGACCGTGGCGCAGCGCGCGCGCAAGTCGGCGATGTGGCTCGGTGAAGGTGTGTTGCGCCGCTCGGTGCCCTTGCCCAACCAGATGCGGCTGCGGCGGGCCTGATGCGCCCAAGGGCGCGTCAATCAATATGACACGGCATGCTTGCGCCAATCATACCCAATTTGGGTATAAAAAGTGCTCCGCGATCGGTTTTGCCCAATTTTCGAAGAAAATCGATCATAAAGTCACGAATTCATTGGTTTTATTGCTATTAAATTTATAGCATGCTAATTCCCATCGAAGTCAAGGAATCCGAAGTCGAGGTGAGCGCCATCCGCGCGCAGGGGGCGGGCGGGCAAAACGTCAACAAGGTTTCCAGCGCCATCCACCTGCGTTTTGACATCCCGGCGTCGAGCCTGCCCGAAGACCTGAAGGCGCGCTTGTTGGCCTTGCGTGACACCCGCATCACGTCCGAAGGTGTGCTGGTGCTCAAGGCGCAAAGCCACCGCACGCAAGACGCCAACCGGCTGGATGCCTTCGCCCGCCTGCACGAGCTCGTCAACAGCGTGGCGGCGCCGCCCAAACCGCGCCGCGCGACGAAGCCGACCTTCGCCTCCCGACAGCGGCGCCTGGAAGGCAAAAGCCAGCGCGCCGACGTGAAAGCGCAGCGGTCGAAATCGGCCACCCGCAGCATCGACTAAGCTTGGGCCCTTCTTCATGGAGGGGTCCACATGCCTGAACCAACCGTTTCCCTGACGGGCCGCATCGCCCTCATTACTGGCGCCAACACCGGCATTGGCCTCGTGACAGCGCGTGAGTTGTGCGGCATGGGCGCGCAGGTGTTCATCGCCTGCCGCTCGGCGGCCAGCGGGCAGGCGGCGATGGAAAGCATCCGAAAAATGCACCCTGCAGCGCGGCTTGAATTGTTGTCGCTCGACCTCGGTGATTTCGATTCGGTGCGGCGCTGCGCCGACAGCTTTTTGAAGCGCAACCTGCCGCTGCACGTGCTTATCAACAACGCCGGCCTGGCCGGCGGCCGGGGCCTGACGGCATCCGGTTTCGAGCTGGCATTTGGCACCAACCACATGGGGCACTTCCTGCTCACCCAGTTGCTGCTGGAGCGTATCAAGGTCTCGGCGGCAGAGGCG
>JANNEZ010000280.1:0-1884 GCA_031379255.1 Rhodoferax sp.
ACCACCATCACCAGCGCCTTGACCGAAGCAAACTGCAAAGCACCGGCCAGCACCGCAAGGATCAGCCCCATGCCAAAACCCAGGTAGGGCACAAACATCGCCAAGCCCGTGAAAATGCCGATCGGAAGGGCCAAATCAAGCCCGAAGAGCACCATGCCGACGCTGTAAAACACCGCCATCACCACCATCACCAGCAATTGGCCACGCAGGTACTGCCCGAGCACCGAATCGGCCTCGCCGTTAAAACTCGTGGCTGCAGCGCGCTGGTGCAGCGGAATGAAGCCCTGTACGCGCTCAACCAGGCGGCTCCAGTCCATCAAAAAATAAAACAACGCCACCGGGATCAACACCAGGTTGCCCACCAGCGCAAGCGCGACGCTGCCGCCCAATTTGAGCGAGGTGAGGATGGAGCCAAAGGCGTCTTCAAAATTGGCGTTCAGGTACTTCAGAACAAAGGCCTTGATGCTGGCCACGTCGAGTGTCACCTTGAAGCCGTATTGCGCCAAAAGGGGCGACGCCCAGGCGTTGAACTTGTCGGCCAGCTGCGGCAATTGCTCGCGCATGAGCGGAATCTCTTTGGCCATGATCGGCACAATGAGCAGCAGCAGGCTGAGCATGGCCAGGATAAACAGCAGCTCCACCAGCACCACCGCCAGCACCCGCGGCACTTTTCCCCGGAACAGGCCATCAATGCGGTTGACCAGCGGCGTGAGCGCATAGGCCAGCACCGCCGCGACGGCAAACGGCGTGAGCACTGGCCCGAGCAGCCACAGCGCCAACACCCCAAAACCGGCAATGGCGAGCCAACTGAAGGTGATTTTCTGGGTGTGGGTGAATTGCATGCGGGGGGGCAGGAAGTGCGGGTGGGGTTGCTGTCACGTCTGGCTGGGGGCGTTCGGGCCGCACAGCCATTGCGTAAAATTGTGTGCAAATTCTATTCGGGTTGGGCAAGCCATCCCCGCCAGCCCGCCTCCATCTGCCTCAAATACATGCCTAAAACCAGCTCCTCCACCCCCCTTTCGTACAAAGACGCCGGCGTAGACATCGACGCCGGTGACGCGCTGGTCGAACGCATCAAGCCCCTGGCCAAAAAAACCATGCGCGAAGGTGTGCTGGCCGGCATTGGCGGCTTTGGCGCGCTTTTCGAGGTGCCCAAGCGTTACAAAGAGCCGGTGCTGGTGAGCGGCACCGACGGCGTCGGCACCAAGCTCAAACTCGCGTTCGAGTGGAACATGCACGACACCGTGGGCATTGACCTGGTGGCCATGAGCGTGAACGACGTGCTGGTGCAGGGCGCCGAACCACTTTTCTTTCTCGACTACTTCGCCTGCGGCAAGCTCGACGTGGACACCGCTGCAGCAGTGGTCGGCGGCATCGCCAAAGGCTGCGAACTCTCGCACTGCGCGCTGATCGGCGGCGAAACCGCCGAAATGCCCGGCATGTACCCCGCCGGCGAATACGATCTGGCCGGTTTTTGCGTGGGCGCGGTGGAAAAATCCAAAATACTCACCGGCAAAGACGTGAAGGCCGGCGACGTGGTGCTGGGCCTGACCTCTAGCGGCGTGCATTCCAACGGTTTCAGCTTGGTGCGCAAATGCATCGAGCGCGCCGAGCTTGATGGCGTCACCCTGCCCGCCACGCTCGATGGAAAATCGTTCAAACAGGCCATCATGGAACCGACCCGCCTGTACGTGAAAAACGTGCTGGCCGCGCTGGCCGCGCACCCCATTAAGGCCCTCGCCCACATCACCGGCGGCGGCCTGCTCGAAAACATCCCGCGCGTGCTGCCCGACGGCACGGCCGCGCACTTGAAAAAAGGCAGCTGGCCGCAGACGGAGCTGTTTGCGTGGCTGCAAAAAACCGCCGGCATCGACGACTTTGAGA
>JANNEZ010000306.1:0-5576 GCA_031379255.1 Rhodoferax sp.
CGTTGATGAAGTTGTCGACCTTGTCGACCCTGTGGGACTACATCAGCCGAGCCATGCCGTGGAATGCGCCCAAATCACTCTCGCCCGACGAGGTGTACGCCGTGACCGCGTTCATGCTGAATCTGGGCGGGGTGGTGCCCGCCGACTTCAGCTTGAGCGACAACAACATCCGCGACGTTCAGGCGCGTTTGCCCAATCGCAACGGCGCCACCACGGCACACGCCTTGTGGCCTGGCCGGGAATTGGGGGGAAAGCCCCTGGCGGACATCAAGGCTGACGCCTGCATGCGCCACTGTGAGCCCGGCCGGGTGCCCAGCGTGGTGTCGCAGATACCCGACTACGCGCGCAACGCCCACGGCAACCTGGCTGAACAAAACCGGCTGGTGGGCGCCCAGCGCGGGGCCGACACCACGCAACCGCAGCGCCCGGCCGGTTCGATGGTGGCTTTGGCGGCGCTTGGGCCAGCACCTGCGACGGCCGTCGAACCCGCGAAGTCCGCCTCGCCCCTGGCCGCGGCCCTGGCCAACAAATACAGTTGCACCGCCTGCCACGGCATGGCGCAAAAAATTGTCGGGCCGGGGTTCACCGACATCGCCAAAAAATACCCCGGCAATGTCAACTACCTGGCCCGCAAGATTGTTGATGGGGGAGGCGGCGTCTGGGGCGCGATCCCGATGCCGCCCCAAGCCATCCCCGAAGTCGACGCCCAATTGCTCGCCGCCTGGCTTGCAACGGGCGCCTCCCGGTAGGGGAAAGCAGGGACATTCGAGCTAAGGGAAAATAAGGCACAGTTGCGCAATCGAAAGCGTCGAAAATCCGTTCACTCCAACCCGTCCTATCCGTCTACACCGTCAAGTTCATCAAGGAGCTTTCCATGCAAACCCGTCGCAAGACCCTTCAACACAGCGCCGTGCTGGCCGGCCTTTTGGCCGCAACCGGACTGTTTCCCCAGTACGCGCTGGCTTTCAACGCGCCCGCATTCGAGGCCAAAAACCTCAATGACGCGCTCAAGGCGCTGGGCGCCGGAGCGCCACAGGCCAGCAAGGACGTGACGCTCACCGCGCCCGACATCGCCGAAAACGGCGCCGTGGTGCCGATGGGCGCTGCCACCACCCTCGCAGGTGTGAAGCAGTTGCTGTTGCTGGTCGAGAAAAACCCGAACGCTCTGGTGGCGGTCTTCAACGTGAGCGACAGCGTGGAGGCCAATATGACCACCCGCGCCAAGATGGGCCAGTCGTCCGATGTTTACGCAGTGGCCGTGATGAACGACGGCAAGGCGTTCTTCACAAAAAAAGAAGTCAAGGTCACGTTAGGTGGCTGCGGCGGCTGATTCGACATTCATTCAGGAGTTCAACATGGCAGACCCAATGCGCATTCGCGCCCAAGCTCAAGGCGCAAACGCCGTCGTCCGTGTGCTGATGGCGCACGAAATGGAAACCGGCCAACGCAAGGATTCAGCCGGCAAGGTCATTCCCGCCTGGCACATTTCCGACGTGACCGCCAGCCTCAACGGCAAGCTGGTGTTGACGGCAGAATGGGGCCCGGCAGTGGCCAAAAACCCGTTTCTGCAATTCACCGTCAAAGGGGCCAAGGCGGGCGACAAAATCGCCGTGACCTGGAAAGACAACAAAGGCGACACCCGCACCGACGACGCCGCCGTATCCTGAAAAACAAGAACGGAGACAAGGCATGACGTTTCGATACCGCGTGGCCAGCGCCATCGCATTGGGTTTATTGGCGGGCGTCACGGCTATTCCGGCGCTGGCGCAAAAATCCGCCGCCGACGGCATAGCAGAATACCGGGCCATGTTGGCCGATGGCAACCCGGCTGAGCTGTTTGAAGCCAGAGGGGAAGGCTTGTGGAAACAAAAACGCGGCCCCAAAAACGCCTCGCTGGAGGCCTGTGACCTGGGCAAGGGACCGGGTGTGGTCAAAGGCGCGTTTGTCGAGTTGCCGCGTTATTTTGACGACACCAAAAAAGTGCAGGATCTGGAGTCGCGCCTGCTCAGTTGTATGGAAATGCTGCAGGGTTTCAACGCCGCCGATGTGGTCAAAACGGCGTTTGGCCGGGGCGAACAAAACAACATCACGGCGCTGGCTGCCTGGGTTTCAGCGGAATCGCGCGGCATGAAATTCAACCTGCCGCAAAACCGCGTGGAAGAAAAAACCATGTACGAGGTGGGCAAGCGCATTTTCTTCGCGCGCGGCGGCACACATGATTTTTCCTGCGCTTCCTGCCACGCTGAGGACGGCAAGCGCATCCGCCTGCAAGACCTGCCCAATCTGCAAAAAAATCCGGGCGCCGGCTTGGGGTTTGGCGCGTGGCCGGCTTACCGCGTCTCCAACGGCCAGATGTGGGGCATGCAATTGCGTCTGAACGACTGTTACCGCCAGCAGCGTTTTCCTTACCCGCTGTTTGGCAGCGACGCCACCGTCGCGCTGGGTGTTTACCTGGGTGTCAACGGCAAAGGCGGCGAGTCGATTGCGCCGGCCATCAAGCGTTAGCGGCCTGTGGATGGCGGGTGGCAGGTGGAAAATCAAATGTTAACTTGGGTGTTAACAAAATTGGTGTTCAGGCGAAGTCAAACCGGGATTTTATGAAAAATCGTACTCCAAGTCACGTAATATCTTCGTTGTTTGCTATTATATTAATAGCTGGTTGCGCCACCGTTCCTGGCTCCGCCGAGCTCGACACGCTCACTGCCAAAATAATCAAAGACTCGTTCCGCGACGAAGGACCGGTCAAAATTGACCGCCTGGTTCAAGACGATTCCAACCGCGAATGCAGTGCCGCGGACGTGGCCGGCAAACCGATCGAGGAAAAAATGGGCAAGGCGATCGAAGAGGCCAACTTGAAGGCCATCAAGTGGCCATCAGACGGCAAATTCATTGGAGACTGGCGCGAGGGCGAGCGCATTGCGCAGAGCGGGCGCGGCCTCACCTGGAGCGACGCCGCAGGGCAGGCCAATGGCGGCAACTGCTACAACTGCCACCAGATCAGCAAGGAAGAAATCTCCTTTGGCACGATCGGCCCGAGCCTCTACAACTACGGCAAAATTCGGGGTGTAAGTGATCCGGCCAGCCCTGCCAGCAAGGCCATCGTTGAATACACCTGGGGCAAGATCTGGAATTCCAAAGCCTACAACGCCTGCTCCAACATGCCGCGTGCCGGCCATGCGGGCATTTTGAATGAAGCGCAGGTGCGGCACGTGGTCGGCTTGTTGCTCGACCCGAAATCGCCAGTGAATCAGTGAACCTGACCAGCCGCGAATTCATGCAGGTGCTGGGCGCAGGCGCCATGGCGGGCCTTGGCCTGGGCGCTTACGCCGAGGCCGAGGCCGCGACGGCCGCTCAGGGCTTGTATGACATTCCGAAATTCGGCAACGTCTCGTTCCTGCATTTCACCGACTGCCATGCGCAGTTGAAGCCGATTTATTTCCGCGAACCCAGTGTGAACCTCGGTTTCGGTTCGATGAAAGACCAGTTGCCGCATCTGGTGGGCGAACACCTCCTGAAGACCGCCCATGTGCGTCCCGGCACGGCCCAGGCCCATGCCCTGACTTACCTGAATTTCGAAAAAGCCGCCCGGCGATACGGCAAGGTCGGCGGTTTCGCGCACCTGGCGACGCTGATCAAACGCGTAAAGGCCAACCGTCCCGGCGCTTTGCTGCTCGACGGTGGCGACACCTGGCAAGGCTCGGCCACGGCCTTGTGGACCAAGGGGCAGGACATGGTCGACGCCTGCAAACTGCTTGGGGTCGATTTGATGACCGGCCATTGGGAATTCACCCTGGGCCAGAACCGCGTGAAGGAAATTGTCGACAAGGACTTTGCCGGCAAGATCGAATTCATCGCGCAGAACATCAAGACCAACGACTTTGGCGACCCGGTGTTCAAACCTTACGTGATGCGCGAAATCAATGGCGTTCCCTGCGCCATCATCGGCCAGGCGTTTCCCTACACACCGATTGCCAACCCGCGTTACCTGATGTCCGAATGGGGCTTCGGCATCCAGGAAGAAACCATGCAGAAGGTGGTGGACGAGGCGCGCGCCAAAGGCGCCCAAGTGGTTTTTCTGCTCTCGCACAACGGCATGGACGTCGACCTGAAAATGGCCAGCCGGGTGCGCGGCATCGACGTCATCATGGGCGGGCACACCCATGACGGCATGCCGGTGGCCGGCATCGTCGCCAACCCGGGCGGCAAAACCATCGTCACCAATTCGGGCTCGAACGGCAAGTTTCTGGGCCTGATGGATCTGGACGTGCGCGGCGGCCAAGTGCAGGACTTCCGCTACAAGCTCCTGCCGGTGTTTGCCAACATGTTGCCGGCTGACAAGGTCATGGACGCGCTCATCACGCGCGTACGGGCGCCCTTCGAAGCCCGGCTGAACGAAAAACTGGCGGTGAACGACGGCTTTCTGTACCGCCGCGGCAACTTCAACGGCACCGGCGACCAGCTGCTGCTCGACGCGCTGATGGACGTGCAGGGCGCCGAGATCGCCTTCTCACCCGGTTTCCGTTGGGGCACCACCTTGTTGCCGGGCCAGGCCATCACCCGCGAGTGGCTGATGGACATGACCGCCATCACCTACCCGTACACCACCCTCACCGAGATGACCGGCGAGACCATCAAGAACATTCTGGAAGATGTGGCCGACAACCTCTTCAACCCCGACCCGTATTACCAGCAGGGCGGCGACATGGTGCGCGTGGGCGGCATGAGTTACACCTGCCGCCCCACACAGGCCATGGGCAAACGCGTCGAGGACATGCGCCTCAACGGCAAACCCCTCGAAGCCGACCGCAAATACAAAGTGGCGGGCTGGGCGCCAGTGGCCGAAGACGCCAAAATCACGGGTGGCAAACCGATTTGGGATTTGGTGGAGCCCTGGCTGAAAACCAAGGGGCACGTGTCGCCACGAAAACCCAACACCCCCAAACTCGACACAGCCGGCAAGAATGGCGGATATGCCAGCTGATCCGCGCCTGATCAGGGCAAGTGTTGCGTAAGCGTGGCATAGGTTATTTTCAAAAACGCGAATTGCAGGATAATTTGCCGGTAGTCCACCCGGCAAGGCCCGCAAGCTGACGTGAACAGGAGGCCACCATGAGCAACCATCCGCGCGACAAACGACGATCCGACCCCAAAGACAATAAATCGGCTGGCGTGACTTCCCACGGCGGTCTGTATGACCGCAACGGTCCGATTCCCGTGCCGGATGTCAAAGAGAGTGACACCGATTCGGCTTGGGCGCTGTTTGAAGAATCCAGAATGCTTCAGGACAAGCCGCCGAAAACCGTCCAGCCCCATTTTGAAGAAACGCAGACCGATCAAACCGGTTTTGAGCCCACCGATTTTGGTGGCGCTGGTTACGATGAAACCAAAGCCGCTCCGTTGAAGCCCTGATCTGGCCCTCCTCGCCTCCTTCGCCTCAGACCCTGCCCAATCCCGCGGCAGGCGGTTTCCCGAACCCGATCCGCCGGCGCGCACCGCCTTCCAGCGCGACCGCGACCGCATCGTCCATTCCACGGCTTTTCGCCGTCTGGTCTACAAGACACAGGTCTTTCTGAACC
>JANNEZ010000320.1:0-3894 GCA_031379255.1 Rhodoferax sp.
GGGGGACGACCACGTGGTCGGCGAATCCACCGTCCTGCTGGATGCCCAGGGCACGCGGCTTGTTGCACAGTTGCTCATCACCAGCCAAGCACACGGTGCACGCGCCACACCCCAGCCACGGGTAGACCACGCGGCGGTCGCCGACCCTGGCGCCCTGCGCGTCTGGCCCCACGGCGACCACCGTGCCGGCGATTTCGTGGCCCAGGGTGCGCGGCAGGTTCAGGGCGCGCGTCATGTCCATCTTGTTGCCGCCACCGAGGTCAAAGTAGCCATCATGCAGGTGCACGTCGCTGTGGCAGACGCCGCAGCTGCCGATTTTCACGATCACTTGCCCACCGGTGGGGACAGGCGTGTCACGCAGGGCATGCGCCAGCGGTTTGCCAAAGGCTTCGACTTGGTAACTGTTCATGGTGGTCTTTCGGCGGGTTGGGTGGGAATGGATGGATTTGAAAGCGGATGTGGATTGGGTGAACGCCGGTGGAAGCCGGGACGGCTATTTTGCCGCTTCGGCCTTCTCGGCTTCGCGCAGGCGAAACCGCTGGATCTTGCCGGTGGCGGTTTTGGGCAACTCCTTGATGAACTCGAGCTGGCGCGGATATTTGACCGGGGCCAGCCGGGTTTTGACAAAAGCCCTGAGTTCGTCGGCTTTGGCGTCAGAGGCCAGGGCGGCGTCTTTGAGCACCACAAAAGCCTTGGCGCGGGTCAGGCCGTTGTCGTCGTTCACCCCGATCACGGCAGCCTCCAGAACGTCGGCGTGTTGTTGCAGGGTTGATTCGACTTCAAACGGCGAGACGTACTGGCCGCTGATCTTGAGCATGTCGTCGCCACGCCCGCCATAGACGTAATACCCGTCGGCGTCGCGGAAGTATTTGTCGCCGCTTTTGGTCCACTCGCCCAAAAAGGTTTCGCGGGTTTTAGGGCGGTTGGCCCAATAAAAGAGGGCGCTTGACGGACCTTTGATATAAAGATCGCCCAGCGCATCGGAGCCGGTGACGACCCGGCCGTCTTCGTCACGCAGTTCTATCTCGTACCCGGCGACAGGTTTGCCCGTGGTGCCATAACGCACGTCGCCCGGGCGATTGGAGAGGTACACGTGCAACATCTCCGTGGAACCAATGCCGTCGATGATTTCGACACCGAAATGGTTGGCGAAACGCTCGCCCAGGTCACGCGGCAGCGCCTCGCCCGCGCTGGAGACCATGCGCAGGGCGGTTTTCTCCCTGGAGGGCAGGTCAGGGGACGCCAACATGCCAGCAAACCCCGTTGGCGCGCCAAAAAAAACCGTGGGTTTTTTCTCGGTAAGGCGTTTGAACGCGGCCGCAGGCGTGGCGCGGTCAGCCATCAGCAAGGCGGTGGCGCCTACTACCAACGGGAATGAGAGGCCATTGCCCAGCCCATAGGCAAAAAACAGTTTGGCTGCGGAAAAAGTGATGTCGTTTTCGGTCAGACCCAGAACACCTTTGCCATACAACTCGGCGGTCCAATACAGGTTGCCGTGGGTGTGCACCGTGCCTTTGGGTCGGCCAGTGGATCCGGAGGAGTACAGCCAGAAAGCCATGTCGTCGGGCGCGGTGAGGGCGGGCTGCTCTATCGGCAGGTGGGCGGCGAGCCACGCGGGGAAAGTCTGGCCTGCGGCCTGCGGCCCGTTGGCCTGCGAGACGATGAGTGTGCGCAACTCGTGCGGAACCATTGCCATGGCAGCCTCCAGCACAGGCAGCAAATTGGCTGAAACGAAGGCGGCCTGGGCGCGGCTGTTGGCCAGCATGTAGGCGTAGTCGTCGGCGGTGAGCATGGTATTCACGGCCACCGGCACAACGCCTGCGTACAGGGCGCCCAAAAAAACCACCGGCCAGTCATTGCAGTCCTGCATCAGCAACAGCACCCTCTCTTCGCGACGGATGCCCAAGGCGATCAGGCCGTTGGCGCAACGTTTGATTTTTTCGTCCAGCGCGCCATAGGATAACGTGGCGCTATCATCAATGAAGGCGGCCTTGTCGCCGCGCGCGCGGTTGAGCTCGAGAATATGCTGGGCAAAATTGAACTGCGTGGGCAGATCGGCGTGAATCGCGGTCATGGTTGTCTCCTGAAACGGTTTATAGCGATGTGTCTGGCTTCAATGGCGCATTTTGGACCCCGGCGCGCATGGCCCATGCCAAACAATCACACTAGGCGGGCCTATCAAGATGTAAAATAATGCACTGCATTGGCAAGACTGCTTATCGTCAATAATAAGCATTATAGTGCATTTTTTTGAAATGGCAAGCCATGAATTCGGTTGAAAAAATACGTGGTCAAAGTTCAACCCCCGCCGTCGTTGACGCCGCTTCCGATGTTGACTCCGCACGTGACCCGCTCCTTGCGGCCTTGGGAGAGCGGGTGCGCATGATGCGCGCGCGCAAAGGCATGACGCGAAAGGCGCTGGCGGCGAGTTCCGGGGTTTCGGAGCGTCATTTGGCCAACCTGGAGTTGGGCGTCGGCAATGCGTCCATTGTGGTGCTGGCGCAAGTGGCGAGGGCGCTGGACTGCGCGCTTGAGGATCTTGTCAGCGACGACACCCAATCGTCCGCGGAAAAAGTGCTGATCATGGCCATGCTCGCGGGAAAATCCGAGGCAGATCTGAACCGCGCGCGGCGCGCTATTTCAGATCTTTTTGGCGAAACGGGCAACCAGGAGGTGCGCCACCGGCGCATTGCCCTGATTGGCTTGCGTGGCGCGGGCAAATCCAGCCAGGGGCGGCAATTGGCTGAGGAGCTGGGCGTGCCCTTTGTCGAGCTCACCCGCGAAATCGAACGGGTTGCGGGGTGTTCCCTGGCGGAAATCCAGAGTCTGCTCGGCCAGGCGGCTTACCGGCGATATGAACGCCGCGCGCTGGAGGAAATCGTGCGCGGCCACGCCGATGTCGTGATCGCCACTCCCGGAGGCATCGTCTCGGACGCGGCTACTTACAAATTGCTCCTGTCTGAGTGCCTCACCGTATGGCTCAGGGCTTCGCCGGCCGAACACATGCAGCGCGTCGTGAAACAGGGCGACCTGCGGCCCATGGCTGGCAACCGCGAAGCCATGGAGGATCTGCAGCGCATTTTGCTGAGCCGATCCCCCATGTATGGCAAGGCCGAGCTTACGCTTGATACGTCGGGAAAATCGCAGGATGAAAATTTTGGCCAATTGCTGGCGCTGGTGAAAGAAGCCCGAGGCAACTGACCGTCAATCCGGTGCGTCGCTGGCGAATTGTCTGACATGAAAATTTTTGAAATAGTTCAAAAAAGCACTTGACAATGCAAAATAGTGCATTAAACTTCACTTCGCAACATGCATAATGATGCATAAAATGACAATCAATGAGACAGTTGTGACCCACTCCGTCAAATTCGGCCCCTGAATCTGAAAACTTTTCGAGGAACATCCTATGAGCGAAATCCTTTCCCCCATCCCAACCGCCCTGGCCCCACGCGTCAACTATTTGACCAAGCCTGCCGACTACAAACACTGGAAACTCGCCTTTGATGGCCCTATTGCCACACTGTCTGCCGACTTCGACGAAAACGCTGGCCTGCGCCCAGGCTACAAACTCAAGCTCAACAGCTACGACCTGGGTGTCGACATCGAATTCAACGATGCGCTGAACCGCATCCGTTTTGAACACCCCGAAGTGCGCACCGTGGTGTTGACCAGCGCCAAGGAAAAAGTGTTCTGTTCGGGCGCCAACATCTTCATGTTGGGTGTGTCCTCGCACGCCTGGAAAGTCAACTTCTGCAAATTCACCAACGAAACCCGCAACGGCCTGGAAGACTCGTCCAAATATTCGGGCCTGAAATTCCTCGCCGCCGTGAACGGCGCCTGCGCCGGCGGCGGCTACGAAGTGGCGCTGGCTTGCGACGAAATCATCCTGGTGGA
>JANNEZ010000392.1:0-3960 GCA_031379255.1 Rhodoferax sp.
GATTTGCCGGCGCCGGATTCACCCACAATCGCCAGAAACTCACCAGGTGCTGCGGTGAGGCTGATGTCGTGGAAAACGAGCAGGTCGCCATAACGTTTGCTTAAGCGGTTGACGGCCAAAGTCATGCTTGCACGCCGCTTCCCGAGAGCCGCATTGTGGCTGTCTGCGCGCGGACCATCTGCAGCACCCGTGTTTGCGCGTCGGGTGCATCGGCCGCCACAATGCGCCGCCCTGGCATGCTGCGCAGCCAGGTGATTTGCCGCTTGGCAAGCTGGCGCGTGGCGAAGATGCCGCGATCCCGCAACTCGGCCATCGGCAGTGTGCCCTCCAGCGCCTCCCAAGCCTGGCGGTAACCGACACACCGCATCGCGGGCAAATCGGCATGCAGGTCGCCGCGCGCGCGCAGGGTTTTGACTTCCTCGACGAATCCGCTGGCCAGCATGGCGTCAAAACGCAGGGCGATGCGTTCGTGCAGCCAGGCTCGGCTTTCGGGTTCCAGCGAAATGAGCGTGCAGGCGCGCGCAGCAGGGCGGCCGTCTGTCGCAGTTTTGAGCGTGTGAAAGCTCGACATCGGTTGGCCGGAGAGGCGAAACACCTCCAGCGCGCGCGAGATGCGTTGTGAGTCGGCCGGTTGCAGCCGCGCGGCTGTGGCTGGGTCAACCAGGGCCAACTCGGCGTGCATGGCGGGCCAGCCCAGTTGTTTCGCTTCCTGTTCGATGGCGGCCCGCACGGTGGGGTTGGCGCGCGGCATGTCGTCCAGCCCGTCGAACAGGGCCTTGAAATACAGCATGGTGCCGCCCACCAACAGCGGCAACTTTCCCCGGGCGCTGATGTCGGCGATCAGCCGTTGCGCGTCGGCCACAAACTCGGCAGCGCTGTAAGCGGTGAGCGGGTCGCGGATGTTGACCAGATGGTGCGGCGCCAGCGCCAGTTCGGCCACCTGCGGTTTGGCGGTGCCGATGTCCATGCCCCGGTAAACCAGGGCCGAATCGACGCTGATGATTTCCACCTCAAATTCTGCCGCGACGGCCAGTGCGGCGGAAGTTTTTCCGCAGGCTGTCGGGCCGGCGATGGCCACATGGGGCGGCAAAGGCCTTGGCAACAAGTCGGCGGTGCTCATTGCGTCAACTCGTCACGGCGGAGTGGATGCGCCATGGCGTTGCACCCGGGTCCAGGCCAAGAGCGCGATCAGCGCGGACCAGAACCACACGCCAAATGCCAGCGGGTAGACCGTGCCATTGAGGTTCTGGCCGAGCCATCCGCCGATCAAAAAGGCCACCACCATCATGAAAAAACCGTTCAACGCGGCAGCCGTTCCCGCAGCGTGGGGAAATGGCCCGACGGCCCCGCTTTGCCCGCAGGCCTGGTGAATGCCATGCCCCAGCATGTAGCCGCAAAACGGAACCATCAGGGCCCAGACGGTATGCACGCCGGCGACGGCCAGCACGCCCATCAATGTGCCAGAGCTGAGGGTGATCACGCCACCGATGGCCACCGTTTTGCGCACGCCAAACCGCAGCAGCAGGCGCCGGCACATGAACGTGCCCGGTATGTAAGTGAGGGCTGAAGCCACCAGCACCAGGCTGTAGGCGTTCGGGCTCAACCCCAGCACTTGAATGTAGACAAACGACGAAGCCGCCAGGTAGGTAAACAGGCCCCCATACGAGCAAATCGAGAGCGCGCAGAACGCGCGAAAGCTTGGGTTTTTAAAAATTTCGCGCCAGGTTTTCATCAATGCACCCAATTGCAGCGCGCGGGGGTTGGGCAGGCGCAGGGTTTCCTCAAAACGCAGGGCGACCAGCGCCAATGTCGCTCCACCAAACACGGCAACTGCACCGAGGCTCGCGCGCCAGCCCCACAAGGTACTCAAGACGGCACCCACTGGCAAACTCAGGCAGGCAATCACGCCCAGGCCGGAGAGCCCCCGCGACATCGCCTTGGCGCCTTCCACTGGCGTGTAGAGGTCGCGCACAACCGCGCGCGCACACATGACTGCCGCGCCCATGGCCGCGCCTTGCAAGGCGCGAAATACGATCAACATGGGCATGCTGGCTGAAAGCACACTGGCGACAGAAGCGAAGACGAAGATCGACAGGCCGGCCAACAGGATTGGCCTTCGGCCAAAGCGGTCAGACAAGGGCCCCCAGAAGAGTTGCGACACACAAACGCGAGCAACAGGGCTGTTAAGGTCAATTGCGTTTGCGCCATCGTGCCATTGAAACTGTCCCTGAGCATGGGCAGCGCCGGCAGGTACAGATCAGTGGTGACAGCCTGCAAGCCCAGCAGCAAGGCGAGTGTGAGCACCACCAGGCCCTGGCTCATGACGGGGGCGGCGGCCAAATCAGCGCAGCTTGAAGAGTTGCGCCAGTGCCTTGCGGTACTCGGGCTGCCCCAGCGAGTTGGTGTTGAAATGCGAGCCGCCCTCCACCATCACGAAGGCCTTGGGTTCCTTTGCGGCGTCAAACAGGCGCCGGCCCAGCTCGGGTTTGATCAAAGCGTCTTCCGAGCCATGCACCACCAACAGCGGTGAACCGATTTTGCTGACCTTGTCGGCGGCTTCGAAACGCTGGGTGATGAGCGGCCCAATCGGCAGCCAACCCCATTTGAGGCTGCCAAACACGTCGGGAATCGAGGTGAAGGCGCCTTCAACAATCGTGCCGGCTTCGTCGTTGACCTGGGTGGCGAGCTCAACGGCGATGGCGCCGCCCAGGGAATGGCCAAAGATGTACCGGGGGCGGTTGGGGTACTTCGCTGCCAGCCAGTCCCACGCCGCGCGCGCGTCTTCGTAAGCCATTTCTTCGGAAGGCAACTCGGCGCTGGTTTTGCCGAAACCCCGGTAATCGATGGCCAATACCGAGAAGCCAAGCTCCTGCATGCGCCGCATGCGGGCAGAGGAGCCATGCACGTTCCAGCGGGCGCCGTGCAGGTACAGCAATACCGGGGCGCGATCGCGCAGTGGCGCCTCGGCCGCCTGGAACAAGCCGTGCAGTTTCACCGGTTCTGCGCTGATCTTCGACTGGAACGGAATCCAGACATCTTCCATGCCTTCGGCATAGGCGCCGCTGTTGCCCCAACTGCGGTCACTCGGCTGGAAAATCCAGGCCCGTTGCCGCTCGTCCAGCGCTGCGCACCCGGCCAGCAAACTAAGGCAGCACGTGGCCAGGGCAAGGAGGCGAAGGGGTTTCATGAACCCCAAAGATACCAAATCTCAAAAACCCGCCCATAGAATGGGCTCAATGTCCAAGGAAGCCCAAGCCCGCATAAAAATCAACAGGCTGCTCGAATCCGCTGGCTGGCGCTTTTTTGACGATGACCGAGGCCGCGCCAACATTGAGCTTGAACCGAACGTCAAACTGACACAGTCCGAGGTTGCTGCCCTGGGCAACGACTTTGAAACCAGCAGCAAAGGTTTTATCGACTTCCTGCTGCTGGACGACAAGGGCTTCCCGCTGGTGGTGCTGGAGGCCAAGGCCGAGCGTATCAATCCGCTCACGGCGAAAGAGCAGGCCCGCAAATACGCCCGCTCTCAAAATTGCCGTTTTGTCATCTTGTCCAATGGCAATTTGCACTACCTATGGGATCTTGACCATGGCAACCCACAGGTCATCACCCAGTTCCCGGCGCCAGATTCCATCAAGGGCTATAAACAGTTTCAACCAGACCCGACCCGCCTGGTTGCCGAAGATGTGCCGCTGGACTACATCGCGCGGGTGCAGATGCCCGCCTACGACGCTGAGACAGGGTGGAAGAACCCAAGCGAGCGCCCTGGCTTCATCCAGAAAAACCGCCTGCGTTTCCTGCGCGCCTACCAGCAACGCGCGGCGCATGCCATCCAGGTGGCGGTCAAAGAAGGTAAAACCCGCTTCCTTTTTGAGATGGCCACCGGCACCGGCAAGACCCTGACCTCTGCCGCCGTCATCAAGCTGTTTCTGCGCACGGGCAATGCGCGCCGTGTGTTGT
>JANNEZ010000409.1:0-2905 GCA_031379255.1 Rhodoferax sp.
CCAGCGGAAAACCCTGCTTCTTGAAATCGTGAAACTGGAAGTCCACGCCATGGTCTGTGAGCCAGGCGCGGGCTTTTTTGACCGTGTCGCAATTGGGAATGCCAAAAACGACCGGCACGGTGGATGAGGGTTTCATGGGTGCCCTGTAAGGTGTTCGTGAGGAAACAGTGTGCGATTGCCGTGACAATCTGCGGCTGACTGACCACGGTGGCGGCTTAGAGTGCCAATTTAGAGCGCCAATTCAAAGCGCCCAATTTTTCGATTGTATGAAGACCCTGCAAGACTGGCTGAGTTACTGCGAACAACTGCACCCCACCGCGATCGACCTCGGTTTGGAGCGCGTAAAAACTGCCGCCGACCGCATGGGCCTGCAGTTGACATGCCCGGTGATCACCGTGGCGGGCACCAACGGCAAAGGCTCCACCTGCGCAATGCTTGAATCAATTTTCACGCAGGCCGGTTACAAGACCGGCGTTTACACCTCGCCGCACCTGGTGCGGTTTGAGGAGCGGCTGCGGCTTTCGGGCGAAGCGGTTGCCGCCGACAAGTTGGCGGCGTCGTTCCCCGCCGTGGAGCGCGCCCGAACGCAAGGCGGCGAGGTGGTTTCACTCACCTATTTCGAATTCACCACACTGGTGATTCTGGATGTGATGGCGCGCTCGGGTCTCGAAGTGGCCATTCTCGAAGTGGGCCTGGGCGGGCGGCTGGATGCGGTGAACATCATCGATGCCGATTGCGCCATCATCACCAGCATCGACCTGGATCACACCGAACTGCTGGGCAACACGCGCGAGGCGATTGGTTTCGAGAAGGCCGGCATCATGCGCGCCGGCAAACCCGTGGTGGTGAGCGACCCGATGCCCCCGGCGAGCATTGCCGCCCATGCGGCGTCCATTGGAGCGGTGGTGTGGCAAGCCGGCCGCGACTTCAACACCATTGGCGACAAGCAGCAATGGGGCTGGTCGGCCAGCCGCGAAAAAGGTGGGAGGCTGTACAGCGGCCTGGCTTACCCGGCGTTGCGTGGCGCGAACCAACTGGTCAATGCGGCGGGCGTGTTGGCGGCGCTGACCACCTTGCGCGAGCGCCTGCCGGTGACCGCCCAGGCCTTGCGCAATGGCTTGGCGTTTGTCGAGTTGCCGGGGCGTTTCCAGATCATCCCGGGCCAGCCCACGCTGGTGCTGGATGTGGCGCACAACCCGCACGCGGTGGCGGCACTGGCGGCCAACCTGGACGCGATGGGTTTTTACCCCACCACCCATGCCGTGTTCGGCGCGATGGCCGACAAGGATCTCGACAGCATCCTCCTGCGTATCGGCCCTCTTGTCGACCACTGGTATTGCACCGATTTGCCAACACCCCGCGCTGCCACGGCCCTGCAGCTTGAAACCCGCATCCGCGCCTGCCCGCAAGCGAGCGCGCGCGCAGGTCAAATCCCAAATTCAACACCCGTCGAGCGGTTCAAAGACCCCATGGCGGCGCTGCGTGCGGCACTGGCCGGCGCAGACCCCGCTGATAGAATCGTGGTCTTCGGATCGTTTTTCACGGTGGGCGGCGTGTTGCAGGAAGGCCTGCCCCGGATTGATGCCAAACACCTGATGCCCAGCCGCTGAAACCCCCTGACATAAGCCCCGAAAAAGTGCCCCTGGCGTATTGATGTTCTGACCACCCGTTTTGAATTCCATGGCATTTTTCAAGTTTCGCAAATTGGCTGACGACCACCCCGGGCTGCCGGCTCAAGGCGAGAGCGTTGAGGCGATGCGCAAACGGGCCACCTTCCGCCTGATCGGTTCAGCCGTGCTGGTGCTCGCGGGGGTTATTGGTTTTCCGCTGTTGTTTGACAGCCAGCCGCGGCCGATCCCGGTTGACATTGCCATCGATATCCCTGACAAAGCCAAAGTGAAACCGCTGGCTGCGCCTGCGGCCAGCCCGGCGCAGCCGGTTGAGGAAAAGCCGGCGGCGCCTGCGTTGCTGAGCGCCGAAAGCGAAAAAAAAATAACTGAAGCTGAAGTAGCTAAAAATAAATTGCCATCAAGCCAGATAAATGATGAGAGTATTGCTGCAAAAAAAGAGCTAATAACGTCTAAAAAAGAGACCAATATTCCGGTAAAAACTGAAAAAACAGAGAAAGACGGCGACCGCGCTCTGGCCCTGCTGGACGGCAAGCAAGGGGCCGCAGCGGCAGCCAAACCCGTTCCCACGGACAAACCCGCCAGCACCGGCGACAACGCTGTAGACGCCAAAGGCAGTGGCCGCTTTGTGGTTCAGGTCGGCGCCTACTCCGACGCCGCGCGCGTCAAGGAGGCGCGCGCCAAGCTGGAATCGGCCGGGTTGAAAACCTACGCCCAGGTGGTCGAAACCAAAGACGGCCAGCGCACGCGGGTGCGGGTTGGTCCGTTTTCCGACAAGGCCGAGGCCGATCGTGTGGCGCAAAAGGTGAAGTCGCTTGATTTGCCTGCGGCGATTCTCGCCCTCTGAACGGGTCTGCACGTGACACAAACGGTCTTTCACGTCGCGATGCTGGACTGGGTGTTTCTGGCGGTCCTGCTGTTGTCCTTGGTCATTGGCCTGTGGCGGGGCTTGGTGTATGAGCTGATTTCACTGGCCGCTTGGGTCGTGGCCTTTGTGGTGGCGCAGTGGTTCGCGGCCGATGTGGCGCGCCTGTTGCCAATGTCGGGCGCGGGTGACGGCGTGCGTTACGCGGCCGGGTTCGTGGTCACTTTCATCCTGGCCCTGTTTGCCGGCGGCATGGTCGCGCTTTTCGTGAAAAAGCTGGTCACCGTGGTTGGGCTGGCGCCGATTGACCGCATTCTGGGCGCCGTGTTTGGCGTGGTGCGGGGCCTGGTGGTGCTGCTGGCGATTGCCGTGGTGGTGGCGATGACACCCTTGAAGTCCGCACCGTGGTGGA
>JANNEZ010000436.1:0-1992 GCA_031379255.1 Rhodoferax sp.
CCGTAGAGTTTGCCGACCAGCGCGCCCGCGCCCGCGCCGACGTTGCCTTCTGCCGGGTGCGCGCGGCTCGCAGCTTCACAGGCCGCGTAACCAGCGGCTGCGTCTGGGCGGATCGTCGCATCACCTACCGGCAAATCAAACAACACCGCTGCGGGCACGATGGGGATCAGGCCATACGGGACTTTGAGACCAGTGCCATGCTCTTCAAGCCAGCGCATCACGCCACCGGCGGCATCCAGGCCCCAGGCGCTGCCGCCGGCCAGCAAGACGGCATGCGCCTGGTCGACCAGATTGCCCGGATGCAGCAGGTCGGTCTCGCGTGTGCCCGGGGCCGCGCCGCGCACGTCCACACCCGCAACAGCGCCCCCCCGCGTGAGAATGACGGTGCATCCGGTGGGGCGGCGGCTGTCGGTGAAATGGCCGACTTCGACGCCCAGCACGCGGGTGATGCTGCCTCGCAGCGCGCTTGGGGAAGAAGGCTCAGTCAAAATGGCATAACTCAGGTTGTCGCTGTGAAAAAATAAATGTTAACTTCCATATTAACATTTTTTAAGAACTTAGTGCATTAAAAAATTTATAACTAAATTTGACTATTAATAATACAAA
Source organism: Rhodoferax sp. (assembly GCA_031379255.1). Taxonomy (GTDB): domain Bacteria; phylum Pseudomonadota; class Gammaproteobacteria; order Burkholderiales; family Burkholderiaceae_C; genus JANYCG01. The sequence continues at coordinate 607 of JANNEZ010000436.1, forward strand.
ATATAGTAAAAATATATAGCAAACAATTAAATAAATACGTGACTTAACTACGAACTAGTCTATTCATTATTTTGTAATACAATATATTTTACAAATGTGAACAAAGATCGACGCATTCCAGCGCGCGTATCGCCGATTCTGAATGCGCCGCAAATCGCGCTCGCCCAGACAGTCTACGCGGCCAGCCAGGGTTGAACAAACGCGAACCAGCCGCCCAACAGATAAATGCCCACACTCACCTGAAACAGGCGCGCCGCGACCTTGCGGGTACGCAGGCAGGCTTGCCGAAGTTGCGGCTCCAGCGGGCAGGGCGCGTTGCGGTTGCGCCATTGCAAGGCGCCGCTGATAGCGAGCATCATCCCGGCCACGCTGAACAGCGCCTCCTTGTGTTCACTCAAAAAAACCAGCTGGGGCACAGCCGACACGAGAGACGACATCACCGCGCCCGCGCCCAGCGCCACGAGCAACGCGGGCAGTGCGCAACACAGCAGCGTGCCGGAGCTGGCGAAGAGGCTCGCCACCGAAGCCCACAGGCCAGGCCGGTGATCTGCAAAACCGTCAGCCTGCACGCCGCCTGCGCTCATTTGCCCGCCTTGGTTGCCGCGCGGATGTCGGCCACCGATTGCGCCACGGTTTCAATTTTGGTCACGTCGTAACCGGCCTCGACAATCTCGGCGGCGACCTGCTTGGCGTCCAGCGACTGGCCGTCTTTGGCTTCGATGGCGACGACGCGTTTTTTCAGGTCGACAAAGACCTCCTTCGCGCTGGGCAGCTTCATCAGCCTTTTTTCAATGCCCTGGGCGCAAAAAGCGCAGACCATTCCGTTCACATTGGCCTTGATCGAGGTTGCCGCCTGGGCAGGGTAGAACAGGCTGGCGGCAGCCGCCAAAAGCGCGATGGCGGTTGCGGTTTTGATTCCGGAAACAGGGGTGGAAGTTTTCATGATGGATAGCTCCAAAGTTTAAAAAATGTACATCAGATTGAAACGCGTCTGGTTGGTGTTGTTGACGCCAATTTCGACGAAATACCGCTTGTGGATGAAACGCAGCATGGGCGTGATTTCGGTCTGGTCTGAGAGCCTGTTCATGCGCCGGGCCTCGAGGATGAACCACGGCTGCACTTCGTCGTAATCGGTCTCGTAAAACGAGAAGCCGATGCGGGTCGAGGCGAAGTCGTGGTTGAGCCCTTCAGCGCGGTACAGGCGCAAGGTGCCGTTCACATAAAAGCGGGGGGTTTCATAGTCGGCAGAAATGCCCGGCGCCAGCATCAGGCGGGAGCCGGAAAAATCATTGCCCTGCACGGCGCCCACACCTGCGAGCAACCAGAGGTTGGCCTGCGAATGCTCGCCGTTCCAGCGCTTGGCCAGGCGGGTGTAGGTGGCCTCCA
>JANNEZ010000445.1:0-5216 GCA_031379255.1 Rhodoferax sp.
CTCAAGCATGAAAGCGCCTCGCTCTCTCCCGCGCGCCACCCCGTGCGCGCGCTGGTGCTGTTGCCCACCCGCGAGCTGGCTGACCAGGTCGCAAAGGCGATCAAAGCCTACGCCAAATACACCAGCCTGCGCACGGCGGTGGTGTTTGGCGGCATGGACATGAAGCCCCAAACGCTGGAACTCAAACGCGGCGTTGAGGTGCTGGTGGCCACACCCGGGCGCCTGTTGGACCACATCGAAGCCAAAAACGCGGTGCTCAACCAGGTGGAATACGTGGTGCTGGACGAAGCCGACCGGATGCTGGACATCGGTTTCCTGCCCGACCTGCAGCGCATCTTGAGTTTTTTGCCCAAACAACGCACCACTTTGCTGTTTTCGGCCACGTTTTCGCCGGAAATCAAACGCCTGGCCAGCAGCTACCTGCAAGACCCGATCACGGTGGAAGTGGCACGCTCCAACGCCACCGCCAGCACCGTAGAGCAACACTTCTACAGCGTGGGCGACGACGACAAACGCCACGCGCTGCACCAGATCCTGCGCCAGCGCCAGTTGAAACAGGCGTTCGTGTTTGTCAACAGCAAACTCGGCTGCGCGCGCCTGGCCCGCTCGCTGGAGCGTGAGGGCCTCAACGCAACCGCGCTGCACGGCGACAAGAGCCAGGACGAGCGGCTCAAGGCGCTGGATTCCTTCAAAAAAGGCGAAGTTGACCTGTTGGTCTGCACCGATGTTGCAGCGCGTGGCCTGGACATCAAGGACGTGCCGGCGGTGTTCAACTTCGACATCCCTTTCAACGCCGAAGATTACGTGCACCGCATTGGCCGCACCGGGCGCGCCGGGCAGTCGGGCCTGGCGGTGAGTTTCGTCTCGAAATCAGACGCGCGCCTGGTCGCTGACATCGAAAAACTGATCAAAACCAAAATCGAACTGGAGGCGGTTGAGTTTGAAGAAGACCAGCCGGACATCCGCCGGCAAGGGCGCATCAACGACGGGCGACGCATGTACGCCGGTCGTGATGACGCTGAAGAGTCCCGCCAGGCGCCGCCCGCCGGTCGGCGCGACGAAGGGCAAGGGCGCAACGAAGGCCGCGACTTTTCCAGGCCACCCCGGCGCGATTTTTCACGCGACCACGCCCGGCCGGCGCCGGTGCAGCGCGACCCGTTTTTTGACAAGCCGTATGAGCCCAGCGTTGCAGCCGAGTCTCCGGCGCCCGCTTGGGAGCCAGCCGTGAAACGCACCAACCGCAGCATTTCGGCCAATATCAAGACCAGAGTGCGGGTTGCTGCCTTGTTCAAGGCTGAGTAAATATTATTTCAATAATATTCGTTAGATTTTTTTGCTAATAAAGTCACGTAATTATTTGATAGTTTGCTATTATTATTGGTATATAAATTGCAATAATTTTCAGCTAAATTAATTTTGTAATTAAATTTATACGAATTATTGTTTGAGCTTCGGCGGCCGCTGCTGTAGAGCCTTGGCGGCATTTCCAGATTTCCAGGTTTCCAGATGGCGGGCCAAGCTAGGCCGCTTGGCACTTCACCTGAATCAATTCGCCCGGCCAACTTGGCTCACCCTGCTTGGCCGGGTTGTCCGCCGCAGCGTGCCCGGGCTTGGGCGCCAAACGCAAGGCGCTCAGGCAACCGCCCCAGACGCAGCCCGAATCCAGGCTGAGCAAATCCGGCCGGTCGAGCCAACCCAGGGTTGACCAATGGCCAAAAGCCACCACCGCGTTCGCGGTCTGGCGAGCCGGCGCTTCAAACCACGGCAGGTAACCCGCAGGCGCGTCGATGGCGCGCAGGCCTTTGGCCGCGAATTCCATTTCACCAGCGGGCGTGCAAAATCGAATGCGGGTGAGGGCATTCACGATGACCCGCAGCCGCGCAAAACCGCTGAGCCCGCCGTGCCATTGGCGCGGCTCGCTGCCATACATTTGGTGCAGGAAATCACCCCAGTTTGCGCTTTGCAAAACGGCTTCCACCTCGGCCGCCAGCGACAGGGTTTGCGCCAGGCTCCATTGCGGCAATACACCCGCATGAACCATCAAGACCGGTCGCTGGCCGCTGGTTTCAAGCAGCGCCATGCGCTGGTGGCGCAACCAGTGCAACATCGCTTCGCGCTCAGGCGCAGCCAGCACATCGCCAATGGTGTCGCCGCCATGGGGCTGGCGCACGCCGTGGGCGCAGGCCAGCAAATGCAGGTCGTGGTTGCCCAAAAGGCAGCGGGCCGCGTCGCCGTAAGCCATCAGGCGGCGCAACACGCCGGCTGAATCGGGGCCACGGTTGACCAGATCGCCCAAGACATACAGGGTGTCGCGGCTGGGAGAGAAGTCGATGGTGTCAAGCAAACGGCCCAAGGGTTCATCGCAGCCCTGCACGTCGCCAATCAAGTAAAGTGCCATGGTGTCTATTTTCCCGCGTGCGTGATGGAATTTTTGCTGATTGTGCTGCTCACCCTGCTCAATGGGGTGTTTGCCATGTCCGAGCTGGCCATTGCCGCCAGCCGCAAAGCGCGTTTGAACGCCATGGCCGAAGCCGGTGACCAGGGCGCGGCGGCGGCGCTCACGCTGGTCGAGCACCCGACCAATTTTCTCTCCACGGTGCAGGTCGGCATCACGTCCATCGGTGTGCTCAACGGCATTGTCGGCGAGGCGGCTTTCAGCGCCGGGCTGGGTGAATGGATCCAGGGATTTGGCGTGTCCGAAAAAGCCTCGGCCATTTCCGCCACGGGCATCGTGGTGACCATCATCACCTTCACCACCATCATCTTCGGCGAGTTGGTGCCCAAACGCATCGGCCAGCTCTACCCCGAGCCGGTGGCGCGGCTGGTGGCGCGGCCGATGATTTGGCTCGCTAAAGCCGCCAGACCCTTTGTACGCCTGCTCTCGGCCACGACGCACGGGACTTTGAAGCTGATGCGCATTGACACCAATGCCGCCCGCGCCGTGACCGAGGAGGAAATCTCCGCCAGCCTGGAGGAGGGCCTGGACGCCGGCGTGATCGAGCAGCACGAGCACCAGATGGTGCAAAACGTCTTTGGCCTGGATGACCGGCCGCTCACCTCGCTGATGGTGCCGCGGCTGGACATCGAATGGCTGGACGCCAGCCTTACCGTGGCGCAGAGTCTGGACCTGGCCAAAACCTGGGGTGAGGAGCGGTCGCATTCCTGGTACCCGGTGTGCCGCGGTTCGCTCGACGACGTGGTGGGGGTCATCAGCGTGGGCAAATTGCTGCAACTCGGGCACGACCACCCGGGCGGCATTGGCGAGCTGACCCACGCCGCCAATTTTGTCCCTGAAACCCTGAGCGGTATGGAGCTGCTGGAACAGCTTCGCAAGCGCTCGGGGCGCATCGTTTTTGTGGTCGATGAATACGGCGTGGTGCAGGGATTGGTGACGCCGGCCGATTTGCTGGAAGCCATCACCGGAGAGCTGCAACCCACCACGCAGGTGGAGGCTTGGGCGACGCGGCGCGACGATGGCTCCTGGCTGCTCGATGGCCTGATGCCCATCAATGAGCTCAAGGCGCGTCTGGGCATCGACGCGCTGCCCGACGAAGACAAAGGCCGCTACAACACCGTGGCGGGCCTCTTGATGGCCGTCTCGGGCCGCCTGCCGGATATTGGCGAGCGCATCGAGAGCGCCGGCTGGCAGTTTGAGGTGGTTGACGTGGACGGGCGGCGGATTGACAAGGTGCTGGCGGGCAGGGTTGCGGACCCCTCGCCCCTTTAAATGCCGGCACCATCGCGTTTCAGCAAAACCTCGGTGTAACGCAGAAAGTCCTGAAGGTGATCCGTGATGATGCTGATGGCAATCGGCAACTGGAGGCTTTGGTAGTCATGCACGGCGATGTTGCGAAAACCGACCATTTTCTTGAGCGAGTCGGCCAGGGGCTGGTCGATCCAACCGCCGTGCGATAGCAGTTCAAACACGTCGCGGCCGCTTTGGGGCAAACCCAAGCGCTCGCGCCGCACCAAATGTTGCCCCATGTCCAGCGCCGCTTCGCAGGCTCTCTGGATGTTCAAAATGGCTGCATCCTGCCGGGTGAAGTCCACCAAAAAATTGTCTGGATCGTGCTGGTATTCCTCGCGCGCGCGCGCCACGCAGCGCTCGATCGTCGCGGCCTTGTTCAGCAAAACATCATCTTGCATAAATGCGCCCGTCGGCTTTGATGTCGGCCAGCAAGCCGGCCCTGGCGGCGTCGAGATCGGTCTTTTCGCTCAAGATGAAACATTCATACAGGCCCGCCTGTGGGCCTGCAGACCATAATTTGCGGCCGGTGGTGATGATTTGGTATTGCATCACTGTGCTCGCAGCGCGCAGGTCCAGCAGGTCTACCGGGCACTGCACCAGGTCTGCCAGCACGCCGCCAAGATCCCACAAATGCGCTGGCGGGGCATAGCCCGGAACAAGCACCGCCAAATCGAGGTCGCTTTGCGGCCCAGCAGTGCCCTGCACATGGCTGCCAAACGCGTAAATCGCAAAAACGGCAGGGAAGGCTGCCCTGATTTTTTGCGCCACCGGGCCGTCTGGCGCGAGCAAAGCGTTCATTGGGGTCATCATGACGGTGATTTTCACCCAAATACGAACCGCTCAGAGCCTCCCCGCCAGCCAGTACGCCACGTAACCGATGGACTCGTGCAGGAAGTAATGCCACTTCTCCACCCCCAGCGTGATTGAATAACCGCCCCAATCCGGCTCTTCGGCGGTGCGGAAATCTACTGGGTAGGCGGTCACATTCCAGCCGGCCTTCAAAAACACCCCCATTGAGCGCGGCATGTGCGCGGCGGTGGTGACCAGCAGCCAGGGCTGTTTTGGGTCAACTCCGGGCAGCCTGGCCGTCATCACCGCGTTGTCATAGGTAGTGCGCGAGGCAGACTCGTACAACACCCGCGCCGGGTCCACGCCCATCATGTCAAAGTAGATTTTGGCCCGGTCTGACTCGGTGTATTTGGCCCAGTTGAGGTTGCCTTCGCCGCCGGTAAACACGAGCTTGAGGTGCGGGTTGCGCTGCAAGACGGCAATCGGAACGACCATGCGCTCGGCGGCGTTGGTCAATGCGATCTGCCCCGGTTTCTCCCACAAAGAGGAACTGCCCAGCGCCCCACCCAGCACCACCATGCCTACGTAAGGTTTCACACTTGTCTGGGGCAAAACCGCCGGGTACTGCGCCTCCAGCCGGTGCAGGGCCTTGTCAACCGGCCCTTCCCAGCCGGTGAAG
>JANNEZ010000464.1:0-1500 GCA_031379255.1 Rhodoferax sp.
ATGAGCGCGGCGTCGCGGGCGGACTTGAACGCGAGATGGAGCAGAAACCCGATGCCGATGATTACGCCAAGGCTGACGAGCGTGAGCGTCCGGCCTGCTTCAGCGGCGCTCTCGAACTGTCCGGCGTATTCGACGCGATAGACCAGATTGCTCATTACCTCGGAAACACTTCCGCCGAACATCGGGTCGGCAAGGCTCTTTACCAGCGGTATACGCCGGTTCCCGGTGAAAGCATCACCCACCACCAGATCGACCGATGCCGGCAACGCGCCGCCGAAACGCGTCAGGACCACGAGGCTGTTCCCGCGCTCGATGCTGGTGTCGCCGGGCGTCACCTTGACGGCCGAATCGGCAATCCGCGTGAGCAAACCTTGTCCTCCGGTCGTGCGCAGGCCAAATAAAACCAGCGCGAAGAACACCAAACCCAGCAGGTGCGCCAGTTGGGCGATGCGGATGCGGGACTGCGGAACGATTTGAGCCCAATCACTCCGCGCGTGGTGGGCAACCACTTCACGAACGAGGCGATCTTGCAGAAAGTTAAATCCGCCACCTGCCCTGGCCTCCTGCTGCACGGCGGTCAGAAGCCGCCCATCGAGTTTCGGATGGAGCGCTTCAACGGCGGCGGCGACCTGCCGCCAATCGGACGCGGCCCGGCCATGTCGCCTGACGACAACGATCGCGGCGACAATGCCGAGCGCAGCGACGACGGGCAATGCGAGTGACGAAGCCCAGCCGAGCTGCCGTTGGAGAAGGATCAGGCCAACACCAAGCAACGCCGCCACCGTCCAACAACCAGCAAGTCGCGACCAGAACCGCAGCCTTCGCTGACGGTCCACGACACTCTGAAGGCGGGATTGGATCAACGGATGCATCATGAGGCGGTCTCCGGTTGAGTCACCAAACGACGCGCGGTGCGTCCAGCCAGCCAGGTTTCGATCAGGAGCACCGCGAGGGTCATGAGGATGAACCAGCGCCACAGTTTCTGGCGACCCTCCAACTCGGCAGTTTGCAGCCGAACTTTACGCCCGATTTCTTGAGCGACCGCCGGCGACACGCGGGCCATCGGCACGCTCAAACGCTCCAGTTCGTCCACCGGCAGCGGGGCGGTACGACTCTCGTCAGCGTCAAGGTTGACGGCAAATTGTTTGGGTGGCTGCGAAGCCACGCGATAAATTCCCGGCGTCATTGTTTGGGAAAAGTTCGTCGAACCCGCCGCCAAATTCAACTGCGAACCGTCCGGCGCGCGCACGACCCACCCCTGCCCCGTCCCCGCAGCCGAACTGGCCAGCGGCACCGCATCGCCAACGTGATATTGATCCGGCGGCATGGGGGTAATACCGCTGTAGTCCAGCGCCGAGTAAAGCAAAGGCACGAACTTGGTTGAAAGCGCCAGTTGGCTGTCGTCAGAATGCCAGCCGGAAGTCAGGACGATGATGTGGCCCTTGCCGACCGGAATTTCGATGATCGCCGGATCGCCGCTGTCGAACTTCGCCACCACGC
>JANNEZ010000398.1:0-10439 GCA_031379255.1 Rhodoferax sp.
GAGGCCTGGGCGGTGGCGACGCCCAACGCCTGGCATTCGGCGTTTTCCGCCACCTGGGAACGAGGGCAAAACTGGCCTACCTTCGCCTTGGGCACTTATGTGGACCGCAGCAAACCCGAGTTTCCCTGGGGCAGTTGCACCGCAGCCTCACTGCTTCGCCCTGCGCCCGCAGGCAAGGGGTTTGCGCCGCTGGCGCCTTTGTCGCCCGGGCATTGCGCTTTGTCGATGCTGTTTTCCGACTGGGGCCGCACGGGTGAGGCCGGCCTGCGGGTGAGCAATGACCGCGAGTATTACAAGGACGGGCAGGAGCAGCTCTGGAAAATTTCACCCGGCCAGGCGCCCGTGTTGTACGGTCCCGCGCAAGGATGGAAGCCGCTGCAAATCTGGGGCATGGGCATTGCCAGCCATGATCTGGACGGTGACGGCAAACCCGAAGTCTTGCTCACCAGCATGGCCGACAACAAGCTGCAAAAGCTCGATGCGCCCACGGGCGCCGGCCCGGTCTTGCCGGTTTATTCGGATGTGGCTTACAAACGTGGTGTCACAGCGCACCGGCCCTACACAGGGGGCGACTTGAAACCCTCGACGGCCTGGCATGCGCAGTTCGCCGATGTCAACCACGATGGGTTGGCGGACATCTTCATCGTCAAGGGCAATGTCTCGACCATGCCGGATTTTGCGGCGCTGGACCCCAACAACCTGCTGCTGCAGCAGATCGATGGCCGTTTTGCCGAAGCGGGCCACCTCGCCGGCGTGGCCAGTGTCAAACGCGGGCGCGGCGGCATGCTGGTTGACCTGAATGGCGACGGCCTGCTCGATATGCTGGTCGTCAACCGCTGGGACAAGGCGCAACTGTGGCGCAACGTGGGCGCTGGCAACGCTGAAAAGCCCATGCCCATGGGGCATTGGCTGCAATTGCGCATCAAGCAGCCCGGGGGCAACCGCGACGCCATTGGCGCCTGGATCGAGGTCGATCTGGGGGCCGACGCCGCCAGCGGCAGCCAGCGCATCGTGCGCCAGGAGCTGACGGTGGGCGGCGGGCACGCCAGCGGCAACCTGGGCTGGATGCATTTCGGCTTGGGCAACGCCACCCAGGTGCGGCTGCGCGTGTTGTGGCCGTTTGCCGGTTGGAGCGATTGGCAGACGGCCGGCGCCGATGGTTTTTATGTCTTTGACAAAGGGCGGGCCCTGACGCCATGGAAAGCCCCGTGATGAACAAATTCTTACGCAACGGTTGTGTGCCGGGGGGCTTTTCCGGGCTTGTCGGGGCGGCGCTTGCAGCGGTTATTTGCGCCTTTTCCGCGCCTGTCAACGCCCAGAATGATCCCGCGACCCGGGTTGCTGCCGCGCCTGCGCGGACGGCAGCCAGTTTCTCCAGTGGCGTGGCCAACGAATGGTTTCAGCTGGCCTTGTTGCTCACACAACAAACGCCCGGATTCAGTCCGCCGGTGGCGTCACGCGCCTTGGCGTACCTGGGCCTCGCGCTGTATGAATCTGTGGTTCCGGGCATGCCGCAACACACCAGCCTGGCCGGGCAACTCAATGAATTGAGCTCCCTGCCCTGGGCGCAACCCGACGAGCCTTTGCACTGGCCCACGGTGGCCAATGCCGCCATGGCCACCATGACGCGCATGATGTACCCCACGGCCACGGCGGAAAACAAGGCGCGCATTGATTTGCTGGAGCGCAGCCTGCCGCTCAAATACGGGCAGGATTTCGATCCCGCAACGCTCAACGCCGAGATCACCAGCCGCTCGGAAACCTTTGGCAAACTGATGGCGATGGCCCTTTTCACGTGGGCGCGCACCGATGGCGGCCACCAGGCCTGGGGGCCTTTGCGCCGCAGCCAGCAAAACTACGTGCCGCCCAGCGGCGCCGGCAAGTGGTCGGCCACACCACCCGGTTTTGCGCCGGCGCTGTTGCCTTGGTGGGGTGAAGTGCGACCCTTTGCGCTCAAGTCGGCGGACGAATGCCCGGCGCCGCCTCCACCGCCCTATTCAGACGAGCCGGGTTCGGCCTTTCACAAAGAGGCCAACGAGGTGTACAGCGTGAGCAAACAGGCTACGCAGGAGCAGCGCCAGTTCGCGCTCTACTGGGCGGACGATCCGGGCAAAACACCCACACCCGCTGGCCATTGGGCGTTTATTGCCACCGATGTGCTCAAAGCGCGCAAAGCCTCACTGGCAGAAGCGGCCGAGGTTTTTGGCCGCCTCAACATCGCCATGGCCGACGCCTTTATCGCCGGCTGGAAAACCAAATACAGCCTGAACCTGCTGCGCCCGGTGACTTATGTGCAACTGGTGATCGACAGCAACTGGGTTCCCGGCCTGATGAACACGCCACCCTTCCCTGAATACCCGTCGGGCCATTCGGTGCAATCGAGCGCCGCAGCCGTGGTGCTCGCCAATGCATTCGGGGCCCAAACACCTTTTACCGACAACACCCACAATGACCGCGGTTGGGGCCCGCGCCAATTCAGCAGTTTTGCCGCCGCAGCCAATGAGGCCGGGCTGTCACGCCTGTATGCGGGCATCCACTACCGTTTTGGCGTGGTCGGCGGGCAGGTGCAGGGCACTTGTGTGGCGGGCAAGGTGATGGCGCTGAAATTTCGGCGCTGACGGGTGCCAGGCGCGGCAAGCTTTCGCAGCGGGTCGGCGCGAGGGTAAGTCCTGATGGAGCGCGGAAGCGGTCTGCTGATAATTAGTCCATCGCTTGAACTATGGTGTTTTCTCCGTGGTTGCAAAGCGATAAACATCGCAACCACACGCCTGAAACAGGCAATTTATCGGAGACAAGCATGAAAATGAAACACACACTCACCGCCCTGGCCTTGAGCCTTGCCGCAGCCAGCTCTTTTGCCCAGCTTGTGGTCGGCGTGAGCTACGACGCCTTCCAGGAAGAGCGCTGGAAAACCGACGAAGCCGCCATCAAGGCTGAACTTGCCAAGTCCGGCGCCAAGTACATCATGTCCGACGCTGGCGCTTCGTCCGAGAAGCAACTGGCTGACATTGACGGCCTGATCGCCAAAGGCGCCAAAGTGTTGATCATCCTGGGCAAAGACAAAGACGCGATCCTGCCGGCTGTCAACAAGGCCGCCCAGCAGAAGATTCCCGTGATCGCCTATGACCGCCTGTTCGAAGCGCCCGGCGTCACCTACATCACCTTTGACAACAAGGAAGTGGGCCGCATGACCGCCCGCGCCATCCTGGCGGTGAAGCCGAAGGGCAACTACGCCATCATCAAGGGCGACCCAGGCGACAACAACGCCGGCTTCCTGCGCGAAGGCCAGGGCGAGGTGCTGGACCCCGCCATCAAGAAAGGCGACATAAAAATCGTTGGCGAAGAGTTCTCGGCCGGCTGGAAGCCTGAAAGCGCCCAGAAAAACATGGAGCAGATCCTGACCAAAAACGGCAACAAGGTGGACGCTGTGGTCGCGCAGAACGACGGCATGGCCGGTGGCGTGGTCGCAGCCTTGACCGCCAAGGGCCTGCAAGGCATCCCCGTGTCCGGCCAGGACGGCGATCACGCCGCGCTGAACCGCGTGGCCCTGGGCACCCAAACCGTGTCGGTCTGGAAGAACTCCGCCGACCTGGGCACCGCCGCCGCCAAAGCCGCTGTGGAACTGGGCGCTGGCAAACCCGTAACGGGCGCAGCCGACTGGGCCGGCGGCCCGAAGAAGATGACCCTGAAGTCCATCTTCCTGAAGCCCATTCCCGTGACCAAGGCCAACCTCGATGTGGTTTTGAAAGCCGGCTACATCAAGAAAGACGCGCTGTGCAAGGGTGTCGATGGCGCCAAAGTCGCCGTGTGCAAATAAACGCCTGAACCGACGGTTTGTGAGTAAAGCGCCGCGGGCCTAGCGCCCGCGGCGCCGTTTGTGGCCTTAGGAGTTTCCGATGAACAATCTGACGCAATCGATCAAACGCGCCCAGGTCGACTGGCGCATGGTGTTGATGTCCTCCGTGTTGGTGGTCATCGCCGTGGTTTTCAACCTGTTGTCGGACGGCATTTTCCTGTCGGCCGAAAACCTGTACAACATCGCCCAGCAGACGGCTGTGGTCGGCATTCTGGCGACCATCATGGTGCTGATCATCGTGGCGCGCCATATTGACCTGTCGGTCGGTTCCGTCATGGGTTTTGTCGGTGTGCTGATCGCCTTCCTGATGTACACCGCCGACTGGCCCTGGCCTGCGGCGTGCCTGGCCGGGCTGGCTGCCGCCATCGCGGTTTCGATGTACCAGGGGGCGCTGACCGCCTTCATTGGCGTGCCCTCCTTTGTGGTGACGCTGGGCGGGCTGATGTCGTTCCGCGGCGCGGCCTACCTGATCGCCGATGGCAAGACGCAGCCGCTGTCCGACCCTTTCTTCCTGCAGCTCGGTGGCGGCTACAACGGCGGCATTGGCACCACCGCCAGCTGGGTATTGGGGGTCTTGATGTGCGCGGGCCTGGTGGCAGCCACCATCAGCAAACGGCAGGCCAAAAAAACCTACGGCGTTCCCGTCAACCCGGCCTGGCTGGATGCCGCCATTGTGCTGATCCCCATCGTTATCGTGCTGGCCTTTGTGGCGGTGATGAACGCCTACCATATTCCCAACAAAGCCGAGCCGCAGGGGATTCCGATTCCGGTGTTGATCTGGGGGGCGGTGGCGATGTTTGTCTCCTTCCTGGTGCACCGCACACGTTTTGGCCGCTACATCTTCGCCATGGGCGGCAACCCGGATGCGGCGGCGCTGGTGGGCATTCCGGTGCGCAAGGTCACCCTGCTGTTGTTCCTGCTGTTGTCGGTGTTGATCACCATCGCCGCAGTTGTGGCGATCTCGCGGCTCAATGCCGGCACCAACTCGGTCGGCAACAACCTGGAGCTGCTGGTCATCGCCGCCACCGTGATTGGCGGCACGGCTCTGGCGGGCGGCAGCGGCACCATCATCGGTTCCGTTCTGGGCGCCTTGATCATGCAATGCATTGACAGCGGCATGTTGTTGCTGGACATCTCCATCGGCACGCGTTACGTGATCATCGGGCAGGTGCTGATCGCCGCCGTCGTGTTTGATGTAGCTTATCGAAAATGGACAGGAGATGTGCTGTGAGCGCCGGTACTGCAAGCCCACAACAATTTTCCGCCGGGCCGCCCCAAGGAAAATTAGCCCCCTCGGGGGGCAGCGACCCGCGAAGCGGTGAAGCGTGGGGGTCACGTTTGGTTGAATTGCGCAACATCAACAAGGCTTTCGGCGGCGTCCACGCGGTCGAAGACGTCAGCATCAACCTCTACCCCGGCGAAGTGGTGGCCGTGCTGGGCCACAACGGCGCCGGCAAGTCCACACTCATGAAAATGCTGGCGGGCGCCTACCCCATCGACAGCGGCGACGTGATCATCTCCGGCAAGAAAGTGCATGTGCGCACACCTTCCGACGCGCAGAATCTGGGCATCGAGTCGATCTACCAGACGCTCGCCCTGGCCGACAACCTCGACTCGGTGGCCAACCTGTTTTTGGGCCGCGAGCTGCTGACCCGCTGGCGCACGCTGGACGACCACCGCATGGACGCCGAAGCGCGCAAGGTGTTCCAGCGCCTGAACAAGAACTTCACCAACGTGCGTATTCCTGTTCGCCGCCTCTCCGGCGGGCAGCGCCAGGTGGTGGCGATTTCGCGCGCCATCTATTTCAACGCCCGCATCCTGATCATGGACGAGCCCACCGCCGCGCTCGGCCCCGAAGAAACGGCGATGGTCGGCAACCTGGTGCGCCAGCTCAAGGCCGATGGCGTCGGCATCTTCCTCATCAGCCACGACATGCACGACGTGTTTGCGCTCTCGGACCGCCTCGCGGTCATGAAAAACGGCCGCCTGGTCGGCACCTACCGCACCGCCGACGTGACCGAAGACGAAGTGTTGGGCATGATCATTGGCGGCAAGCAGCCGGAAGGCAAGGCGCAGGCTGACCAATAGCGTGATCAGGCCCTAGTCCCCCATGAAAACCACGGGCGATCAGCACCTCGTCAAGCGCATCAACCGCAGCGTGTTGCTGCGTCTCATCCGCGCCGAGCCCGGTCTGTCGCGCGCGCAGCTGGCGCTTCGAAGCGGACTGACCAAATCCACCGTGAGCACGGCTGTGCGCGAGTTGCTCGACGACGGCTGGCTGACCGAGGCCGGCGCCGCTGCCGCAGTCGGTCAGGGCCGCCCCTCCACACCCTTGGAGATTTGCGCCCATGCCCGTGGCCTGATTGGCGTCGAGGTGGCGGTCGACTGCCTGCGCGCCGTTGGCGTGAGCCTGTTGGGCGAGGTGTTGTGGTCGAGCGAGCAGCCGCTGGCCACGCAGGAGCCGTCCGCTGTTTGCTCGCAAGTCGCTGCGCTTGTGTCGCGCGCCAGCGCGGAGCTTGCCTTGCGCGGTTTCCAGCTGTCCGGGGTGGGGCTGGGCTTGCCGGGCGCCTTCGAGGAAGCCAGTGGCGTCTTGCGCTTCGCACCCAATCTGGGTTGGCGCAATGTGCATTTCGCGCCACTTCTGGCGCAGGCATTTCAGAACGCCGGACTGCCCAACGTCCCGGTGAACATCCAGAATGAGGCCGACGCCGCCGCCCTGAGTGAATACGAATTCGCGCACAACGAACCGTCTGACGCATTGATCTTCGTCACCTGCGATGTTGGTGTGGGCGCCGGCATCGTGCTGGACGACCGGCTCTACACCGGCTCACAAGGCCTGGCCGGTGAAATTGGCCACACCATTTTGCAGTTTGACGGCTCGCTTTGTTCCTGCGGCCGGCGCGGTTGCGCCGAAACCCTGATTGGCGCACGCGCTCTGGCCCGCGAGCTGCAAGCAACGGGCACGCTGCGCCAGGCTGGCCAGGCGCTGGGCGTCCTGCTGCAAAACCTGTGGACCTCGTTCAACCCGGCGGTGCTGGTGGTGGGCGGCACATCCTGCGTCAACCACCCGGCGCTGGTCGACGTTGCCACCGCCACCTTGAATGCTTACGCCGCCAGCGCCGGCATGTCGGCACCGTCGGTGCGGCCCGCCCGTTACGGCCTGTTGGCCGCTGCCGTGGGCGCTGCCGCACTGGTGTTGCACCAGTATTTGCGACCCATGCAAACGCGCGGCGCCATGGCGTACGCAGCCCTGCACGCGACCCCGCGTTTCGCGCTCCGCCGCGCGCCCGACCTGCGCTCCCCCTTGGTTTCACAACCGGTATTGGCCTGACATGTTCATTGGCATCGACGTCGGCACTTCAGAAGTCAAAGCCCTGTTGCTGGCAGACGACCACCGCCTGGTCGGCACGGCCGGCGCGGCCTTGGGCGTCTCCCGCCCGCAACCCGGGCACAGCGAGCAAAACCCGGCTGACTGGTGGCTCGCCACGCTTTCGGCGCTGGAGAAACTGCGCGCTGCGCACGCGAAGGAATACACCGCCGCGCAGGCGATCGGGCTTTCCGGCCAGATGCATGGCGCCGTGTTGCTTGATGATCGGCACACCGTGCTGCGGCCAGCGATTTTGTGGAACGACACCCGCGCCAGCCAGGAATGCGCCGAGCTGATGCGCGACTGCCCTGATTGGCCGCAGGTGGTGGGCAGTCTCGTCATGCCCGGCTTCACCGCGCCCAAGCTGCGCTGGGTGGCGAAACACGAGCCCGCCGTATTTGCGAAAGTGGCCAAGGTGTTGCTGCCCAAGGACTACATCCGTTTCAAGCTGACCGGCGACTTCGCCACGGACATGTCCGACGCCAGCGGAACGGCCTGGCTCGACGTGGAAAAACGCGCCTGGTCCGCGCCCTTGCTGCAACGCACCGGGCTCACCGCCGGGCAGATGCCGCGCCTGATCGAGGGCAATGCCGCCGGCGGGGTGTTGCGCGAAGACGTGGCGCGCCAGCTCGGTTTGCACGCCACGGTGATCGTCGCCGGCGGCGGTGGCGACAACGCCGCCAGCGCCGTTGGCATGGGCGCGGTCGAGGCGGGCCAGGGCTTTTTGTCGCTGGGCACCAGCGGTGTGTTGTTTGTCGTCACACCAACCTACCAGCCCAATGCGGCGAGCGCCACACACGCCTTTTGCCACGCGTTGCCGGGAAAATGGCACCAGATGAGCGTGATGCTCTCGGCGGCAAGTTGCCTGCACTGGGCCACGCGTCTGGTCGGCGCCGCCTCTGAATCGGAGCTGGAAATCAAGGCCAGCACACTCACTTTGAGCGAGCGCGCTTTGGCGCCCGTGTTTCTGCCCTACTTGAGCGGCGAACGCACGCCGCACAACAGCGCCAACGTGCGCGGCAGCCTGCATGGCCTGGACCACGACACCCACGCCGACAGCCTGGCTTATGCCGTGATCGAAGGCGTGAGTTTTGGCCTCGCTGACGGCCTGGCCGCGCTGCGGGCGGCAGGCTGCGCGCCCAAGCGCCTGTCGCTGGTGGGTGGCGGCGCAAAAAGCGCCATGTGGGCGCAGCAGCTCGCCTCCTGCCTGAACCTTGAAATCGTGACCCACGGCGGCTCGGTGGCGGGCGGCGCTTTGGGTGCCGCGCGGCTGGCCTGGCTGGCCAGCACCAGCGTGGGCAACAACACGGCACAAAACCTCGCCCGCATTTGCCCCGCGCCGGATGTGGAACGCGTTTATGCACCCGTCACGGCCGAGCGGGCCATGCTGCTGCCGCGTTATGAGCGGTTTCGGGCTTTGTACCGGGATACCGCTCAAAATTAACACCCATGTTAATAATTTTTAAAAATTGCGTTGATTTTTAATTTAAATATAAATTTGCATATTTTATAATCAAAATGTATACCTATTTTAATAGCATAAAATCCATTGAATACGTGACTTCATTGGCCACCAATCCGCTCGCATTCAAGTGGTACGATAAAAATAAGCTGGTGCTCGGCAAAACCATGCAGGAGCAACTGCGTTTCGCCGTCTGTTATTGGCACAGCTTCAGCTGGAACGGGTTCGATCCCTTTGGTTACGACGGCAGCTTCGAGCGCCCCTGGCAGAGCGTTGCTGCGGCGGCCGACCCGATGGCTGCGGCGCGGCAAAAAGCCGACGCCGCCTTCGAGTTTTTCAGCAAACTCGGCGCGCCGTATTACTGCTTCCATGACCGCGACGTCGCGCCTGAAGGCGCCACCCCGCGCGCGAGCGTGAACAACCTGCACGCGATGGTCGACGTGCTCGCCAAAAAACAGCAGGACACCGGCGTCAAGCTGCTGTGGGGCACCGCCAACCTGTTCAGCCACCGGCGTTTCATGAGCGGCGCGGCGACCAACCCCGACCCCGAAATCTTCGCTCTGGCCGCCCTGCAGGTCAAAGAGGCGATGGACGCGACACTTCAATTGGGCGGCGAAAACTATGTATTGTGGGGCGGCCGCGAAGGGTACGAAACCCTGCTGAACACCCGCGTCGGCCAGGAGCTGGACCAGCTTGGCCGCTTCATGAACATGGTGGTCGAACACAAACACAAGATCGGTTTCAAAGGCAGCATCCTGATCGAACCCAAACCGCGCGAACCCACCAAACACCAGTACGACTACGACGTGGCCACGGTCTACGGCTTCTTGTGCCGCTACGGGCTGGAGAAAGAAATCAAGGTCAACATCGAAGGCAACCACGCCACGCTGGCGGGCCACAGCTTCGAGCATGAAATCGCTACCGCGCTTGATTTGGGCATTTTCGGCTCCATCGACATGAACCGCGGCGACATGCAGTGCCAGTGGGACACCGACCAGTTTCCCAACAGCATCCCCGAAACCGCGCTGGCGATGTACCTCATCCTGCAGGGCGGCGGCTTCAAGCATGGCGGCATCAATTTCGACGCCAAGGTGCGCCGCCAGTCTATCGAGCCCGAGGACATGTTCATCGGCCACATCGGCGCGATGGACGTCTGCGCCCGCGCGTTGTTGATCGCCGAGAAGATGATCAACGACGGCCGTGTGGCCAAACTGGTGGCCGAGCGTTACGCCAGTTGGCAGGGTGAGTTGGGCCGGCAGATCATGGGCAAAACTTCGTCACTCGACAGCCTTGCAGCGCGCGCGCTGGAACGCAATGTGGACACACGGCCGGTCTCCGGGCGGCAAGAGCTGCTGGAGAACCTGCTGAACGAGGCAATTTGATTGGTTGCGTTCCGTCGTCGGTGCAAAGGTATGGTGACGTCCGGGGCGGGATCAGGCCGGCGGGGTACTCTGCTCCGCGGCTGTCACCCGCGGCGGCCTAGGGCCGCCAGCTCCTTCTTTATGCCGCTGCGCAGAATACCTCACCGACCTGATCCTGGAAGCTGCGGTGGAACTCCAAGGCAAACCACAGCGGTTAATTGCTGAAGGCACTGGGGTGCGTGGTGCAGCGGCATAAAGACACCGTTGTGTTTGTCAAGTAGTGATTGGCTTCAAATGATTTGGATCGAAGGGTTTGCCTGAACGCAACACGCCGTAGGCGATGGCCAACAACTTGTGCATGCAAGCCACCACGATGACTTTGCCCGGCTTGTT
>JANNEZ010000407.1:0-23686 GCA_031379255.1 Rhodoferax sp.
GGCAACCCGACGCCCTGGTGATCGGCGTGCCGCGCCATCCCGATGGCGCGCCACACGAGAACACGCTGCGCGCGCAACGCTTTGGGCGACAACACGCGGGCCGGTTCGGCCTGCCGGTGTTTGAAGTGGATGAACGTTACAGCACAACGGAAGCGTTGTCGCAGGGCGCAAAAGATGCGGACGCGGCCGCCGCCTGCATCATTCTTGAGCAATTTTTCAGGAGCATCAATTGAGCAATCTTGTTCTGGATGCGCAGGCGCTCTACGGCGAGCTGCTGCGCGGTGTCCAAAGTTTGCAACAACCGCAAACCCGGCTGGTCGGCATCGCATCAGGCGGCGTGTGGCTGGCCGAGCAGATTCAAATCGATTGCCGCCTGGACGGCAAAGCCGGCACGATTTCCTCGGCCATGCACCGCGATGACTTCGCCAAACGCGGCCTCAGTGGCGGCGGCCAGACCAGCCTGCCCTTTGAAATTGATGGCGCAGACATCATCATCCTGGACGATGTCTTGTACACCGGCCGCACCATCCGCGCCGTGATCAACGAACTCTTTGACTATGGCCGTCCGGCCAGCGTGAAACTCGCCGTGCTGGTGGACCGGGGCGGTCGGGAGTTGCCGATCCAGCCTGACTTCTGCGCGGCATGCGTGACCCTGCCCGCCAACCAATCGCTGGCGCTGGCGCGCAGCAACACCGGCCAGTTCAGTTTCAAAGTCGAGAACATCTAACACCACCCGCCATGCTCTACAAGCGAAATCCGCAACTCAACAAGAATGGCGACCTGATCCATCTGCTGTCCATCGAGGGCCTGCCCAAGGACACGTTGACGCAAATTCTGGACACCGCAGAAAAATTCGTCTCGGTGAATGACCGCGAAGTCAAAAAGGTCCCGCTGTTGCGCGGCAAGAGTGTCTTCAACCTTTTTTTTGAAAATTCGACCCGCACGCGCACCACTTTCGAGATCGCCGCCACCCGTTTGAGCGCTGACGTGATCAACCTCGACATCGCCCGCTCCTCAGCCTCCAAGGGCGAGTCGCTGCTGGACACCGTCGCCAATCTCTCTGCCATGGCGGCCGACATGTTTGTGGTGCGACACAGCGAGTCTGGCGCGCCGTATTTGATTGCACAACATGTGGCGCCCCACGTTCATGTGATCAACGCCGGCGACGGGCGCCATTCGCACCCGACCCAGGGCCTGCTCGACATGTTCACCATCCGCCATTACAAGAAGGACTTTTCCAAGCTCACAGTGGCCATCGTCGGCGATGTGTTGCATTCGCGCGTGGCCCGGTCCGACATCAACGCCCTGACAACCCTGGGCTGCGCCGAAGTGCGTGTGGTCGGGCCGCAAACCCTGGTGCCCGCCGACATGGCGCAAATGGGGGTGCGGGTCTGCTACTCGCTTGAAGAAGGCATCAAGGATTGCGACGTGGTGATCATGCTTCGCCTGCAAAATGAACGCATGAGCGGCGCGCTACTGCCTTCGAGCCACGAATTCTTCAGGAGTTACGGTCTTACGCCCGAGCGGCTGAGGCTCGCCAAGCCCGATTGCATCGTGATGCATCCCGGACCCATCAACCGCGGCGTGGAGATCGACTCTGCCGTGGTTGACGGCGCGCAAAGTGTGATCTTGCCGCAAGTCACCTACGGCATCGCCGTTCGCATGGCGGTGATGAGCATCGTTGCCGGAAACGAGGCGTAAAGCATGAGAGCCAACACATTGCTCATCAAGGGCGGCCGGGTGATTGATCATTTCGACGGCTTCGACAAAACAGCCGATATTGCCATCGAAAACGGTGTCATCAAAACCATCGGCGACGCTGCCCCTGAATTTTCCGCGGAGCGCGTGATAGACGCCGCTGGCTGCGTGGTTATGGCCGGTCTGGTCGACCTTGCTGTGCGTTTGCGCGAGCCAGGGTACGAGCACGCCGGCATGTTGGCCAGTGAATTGGCGGCGGCAGTGGCGGGCGGTGTTACTGCCGTAGTTTGCCCACCCGATACCGAACCGGTGCTGGACGAACCCGGTCTCGTGGAGATGTTGCGATTTCGCGCGCAAACCCAGGGCGCTGCGCGGCTTTACCCGTTGGGAGCCTTGACGCGCGGACTCAAGGGCGAAGTGCTCACTGAAATGCTCGCCTTGAAAGAGGCAGGCTGCGTGGCCTTCACCCAAGCGGAAGTTCCCCTGGAAAACACCCAGGTGTTGCTCCGCGCGTTTCAGTATGCGAACACCTTTGGATTCCCGGTCTGGCTGCGTCCACAGGAGTTTCATTTGGGACGGGGTGTGGCCGCCAGCGGGCCCTTGGCGACCCGCATGGGCCTGGCCGGTGTGCCGGTGGCAGCTGAAACCATCGCGCTGCACACCATCTTCGAATTGATGCGCGCGACAGGCGCGCGTGTGCATCTGTGCCGGATCAGCAGCGCCGCCGGCGTGGCACTGGTGCGTCAGGCCAAACTGGACGGACTGAAGCTCAGCTGTGACGTCAGCATCAATTCGCTGCACCTGTCTGACACCGATGTGGGTTACTTTGACAGTCGCATGCGGCTGAACCCACCCCTTCGCCAGCAGCGTGATCGCGATGCACTGAGGAGCGCGCTGGCTGACGGGACCATTGACGCGCTGGTTTCCGACCATACCCCCGTTGATGAGGACGCCAAGGCGCTGCCTTTTGCGGAAAGTGAGCCCGGTGCAACCGGTCTTGAACTGCTCCTCAGCCTGGCCCTCAAGTGGAGCAACGAAGATGGCGTTGCTCTGCCAGTCGCATTGGCCAGGCTCACCGGCGGGCCTGCGGGCGTGCTGGGCGGCGGGCTAGTGGGTGGTTTGGGCCGAATTCACGCTGGCGGGGTGGCGGACATTTGCGTTTTTGATCCCCATGCGCATTGGCAAGTCGTGCCGGACGCGCTGCGAAGCCAGGGCAAACACACCCCGTTTTCAGGCTACGAATTGCCGGGGCGGGTGCGTTTTACCTTGGTGGGTGGAAGCGTCGCCTTCGAAGCCCCAGCGCAGGCCTGAGGCCGCGCCTCAGCATGAACCCGATCAAAGGTGTATGGTGCCTGTTGCGTGCGCTGCTGCACGTATTCGCGGGCCTGATGACCCTGCTGCTGCGTTTTCCGTCGCTCAGCGCTGCGATGCGGCGCCAGTGCGTGCAGCAATGGGCGGCCGGTCTGCTGCACTGCATGGGTGTGACACTGGAAGTTTGCGGAAGCCCGCAACACAGCGGGCCGTTGATGATCGTCGCCAACCACATCTCCTGGCTGGACATTCCCGCACTGCATGCCTTGCAGTTCTGCCGCTTCGTGGCCAAGGCGGACCTGCGGCGTTGGCCGGTCATCGGGATGATGGCCGACCAGGCCGGCACTTTGTTCATCGAACGCGCGTCGCGCCGTGACGCCATGCGAGTGGTCCACCACATGGCCGACAGCCTGCGCGCGGGCGATGTGCTCGCGGTATTTCCGGAAGGAACCACCAGCGACGGCGCGGGTCTTTTGCCGTTCCACGCCAATCTGTTCCAGGCCGCGATTTCGGCCGATGCACCCGTGCAGCCGGTCTTGATACAGTACCTCGACAGCCAAACTGGCCGGCAAAGTCTGGCACCCAATTTCGTCGGCGGGGAGTTTTTTCTGGTGTCGGTATGGCGCACGCTTTGCACGTCGAAAATTGCAGTAAGAATCACCCGGGGCGATGCGGAACCCACCCGTGGCCGTGACCGGCGTACCATGGCCGCGCACCTTCGCGACGCAGTCTCGAACCTGAAATCCAGCTGAAGCCAT
Organism: Rhodoferax sp.; assembly: GCA_031379255.1. Lineage (GTDB taxonomy): Bacteria > Pseudomonadota > Gammaproteobacteria > Burkholderiales > Burkholderiaceae_C > JANYCG01. The sequence continues at coordinate 3,768 of JANNEZ010000407.1, forward strand.
GCGACCCAACCTGGCTGTCGCGAGCCTGCTGCTAATCCTGTTGGGCCTTCCCCTGGGCTGGTCGCTGGCGGTTGCACTCGTTTCGGGACTGAATGCTGCTGCGTGGCGGGCCCTGATGGCTGATACCCAGTTTTTGAACGCCATGGGGGTCAGCCTGTGGACCGGCATCGCGTCCAGCTTGCTTGCAGCTGGCATCACGGCGTGGCTCCTTTGCATGTTGTTTCCCGGTCCAGCCTGGAGGCGCACGGTGCGATTCCTCGGACCCATGCTCGCCGTGCCCCACGTCGCATTTGCGGTGGGGTTGGTGGCCTTGATCGCACCCAGTGGCTGGCTGCTGCGGTTGGTGTCGCCCTGGGGCACCGGATTCTCGTCGCCGCCACCTTGGGCCACCACACAAGACCCTTGGGGATTGGGACTGATCGCCGTCCTGGCCTTCAAGGAAGTGCCTTTTCTCCTGTGGGCCGCAACCACCCAATTGCAGCGGGGTGACGTGGCACGGCGGCTGGCAGCGGAGCTGGACGTGGCGCGCAGCATGGGTTATGCATTGAACGCCGCATGGTGGCGCATCGTTTGGCCTCAACTCTGGCCGCGACTGCATTGGCCGTTTTTGGCAGTTCTGGCTTATGGCCTGACCGTGGTTGATGTGGCATTGGTGATCGGCCCCACCTCGCCACCTACTCTGGCGGTGCTGACCTGGATCTGGCTGCAAGACGCGGATCTGATGCAAAACGCCCAAGGCACTGCCGCAGCCTGGGCGCTGGCTCTGGTTTTGCTGGTTTCGGCCACGGTGTTTTGGCAGTTTCCTAAAATGAAACTTTGGCGCGACCGTTGGACCCGTGGCATTCGTGGCAGCCCATCAACAAACAGTCACCACCCGACGGAGGCGTTGATTCCAGCCGGCGCAGCGGTGTTGCTTGTCGCTTATTTGGCGGTGGTTATGGCACTGGTGACCGGCAGCATCACCGGCGTCTGGGCCTTTCCTTCACTGCTGCCGCAAACCGTGACCTGGGAAGCCTGGGCGTCCGTTGGGCAGAGTTTGGGAACCATCGGCACGACCTTGACCTTGGCACTCGCCAGCGCCGCCACGGGATTGGTTTGGTCGGTGGCCTGGCTGGAATGCGCGCCGGCCCAATGGGACAAATTTCTGCGCAATGCCATTTACCTGCCACTGGTCTTGCCCTCGGTGTTGCTGATGCTGGGCCTGCATCAGTTGACCTTGTCCTGGGGTATCGATGCGAGATGGGTTGGTGTCTATATTGCCCATTGCCTCGCCACGATTCCATACGTGTTGATCGCGCTAAGCCCGGCCTACCTGGGGTTTGACGCGCGTTACTGGGCGATTTGCGGCACTATGGGAAAGTCACGCTGGCAATTCTTGGTGAAGGTCAAATGGCCGTTGCTGCGCGCTTCCCTGGCGGCGGGCCTGGCAGTCGGTTTTGCCGTCAGTGTTGCGCAGTATTTGCCAACCCTCTTTATCGGAGCCGGGCGTTTTTTTACGGTGACGACAGAAGCGGTAACACTGGCATCGGGCGCACAGCGCTCACTCACTTCGGCCTTTGCGGCACTGCAATGGCTGCTGCCGGCCATCGGTTTTGCACTGGCCGCCTGGCTCGGGCAACCCCGGCGTTTCAAGCGTCAGTTGGCGAACTACATTCCTGAATGAGAGGCATCGCAGCAAACTATCATTGTCGAATCAGTCGAAACTCATCTATACGTCGCGCATGACAAGCCCCCATCGAATACCTGGCCACCGTTTTTTGCACGCGCCCGGCCCGACGCACCTGCACCACGCGGTGCTGGAGGCCATGAGCCGCCAGCCCCTGGATCATGGCGACCCGCGCCTGCCGGAATTGGTGGCGGCCTGTGAGCGCGGCATCCGGAAGCTTCTGAATTCACCATCTGCGAACGTCTTCATGTACGCCGCCAACGGGCATGGCGCCTGGGAGGCGGCTCATGCCAACCTCTTTGCGCCGGGCGACACTGTCCTGATACCTGGCACTGGGCATTTTTCAGAGCAGTGGGCCTTGCAGTCCGAGGCCCTGGGCGTCCGGGTCATCCGCACAGCATGGATTGAAGGTTTTCCGCTCGATGCCAACGCGATCGAGACCGCCTTGCGCGCCGACACTTCGCGCGCCATCAAAGCCGTATTGACGGTGCACACTGACACCGCCAGCGGCATGACCAACGACCTGGCCGCCATCCGAGCTGCGATGGACGCCACCCGCCACCCTGCTCTGTTTGTTGTAGATGTGGTGGCGTCCCTGGGGGCGTCGCCCTTCGACATGCCAGCCTTGCGCGCAAACGTGGTCATCGGCGCTTCACAGAAAGGCTTGATGTGCCCGCCGGGCCTGGGCTTCTGTGCGGCTGACGCCACCGCGATGGCCGTAGCAGGGCAGAACCCGAGCCCGCGCTACTACTGGGACTGGTTGCGTCGCCTGGGCGAACATTCGTACCAAAAATTCTGTGGCACCGCACCTCAAAATTTGCTGATGGGCATGGAAGCTGCGTTTGAATTGATCGAGCAGGAAGGCATTGCCCACGTGTTTGCGCGCCACCGCCGCATCGCACGCGCCACCCACGCGGCCGTGCAGTGCTGGAACCGCGCGGGGCAGTTCGGATTTTTCAGCAAGGTGAAGGAAGCCCGTTCGGTTTCAGTAACCGCTATCACCGTGAAAGATGGCGTCGATATAGAAGCCTTGCGCACTGTCGCGCGCGAGCGGTTTCAGGTTGCGTTTGCGGCGGGTTTGGGCCCGCTCACAGGCAAAATATTCCGAATTGGGCACTTGGGCGACATCAACGAAGCGATGATCCTGGGCTGCCTGGGTGGCATCGAGGCCGCCATGACGGCGCGGGGTCTGGCGTTTGAACCGGGCGTGTCCGCCGCCGCGGCCAGCATGGCGCTGCCGGATTGACGCGCGGCGTCGCTGGCCAGAAACCATCGCCCGCCACGACCCACTTTCGGACTGCACCGCCATGCAACTGCGTCAACTTGGCCGAAGCGGCCTGCAAGTTTCACCCCTCTGTTTGGGCGGCAACGTCTTTGGCTGGACGGCCAACGAGGCGACCTCCTTTTCGCTGCTCGATGCCTGGGTCGACGCCGGTTTCAACTTCATCGACACTGCAGATGTTTATTCCGCCTGGGTGCCCGGCCACAATGGCGGCGAGTCTGAACTGGTTTTGGGGAAATGGTTCAGGACGAGCGGCAAACGCCACCGGGTGGTGCTCGCCACCAAGGTCGGCAAACCGATGGGGCCGGGGAAGACTGGCCTCAAACCCCACTACATCCGCAAGGCGGTCGAGGACTCCCTGCGTCGCCTTCAAACCGACGTGATTGACCTCTACCAGGCCCATGATGACGACACCAGCACTCCCATGGAAGAAACACTCGGTGCGTTTGACGATCTCATCAAGGCCGGGAAGGTTCGAGCCATAGGCGCTTCCAATTTCACCGCGCAGCGCCTTGCGCTGGCCCTGAAAACCAGTGATCAGCGCGGACTGGCCCGTTATGAAAGCCTGCAGCCGCTCTACAACCTCTATGACCGCGCCGTGTTTGAAGGCGAACTCGGCCCTCTGTGTCTCGAGCACGAGGTCGGTGTCATCAATTTTTATGCCCTCGCGGCCGGGTTCCTGACCGGCAAATACCGAAGCGGGGGCGATGCCGCCAAAAGCCTGCGAGGAAAAGGCGCAACATCCAAATATTTGAACCCGCGTGGCTTGAAAATTCTAGATGCGCTGGATGGCGTGGCATTGCGCTCCAGCGCCACGCCGGGCCAGGTGGCGATCGCCTGGCAAATGGCCCGGCCCGGAATCACCTCGCCGATTGCCAGTGCGACGTCGATTGCACAACTCGGGGAATTGATGGCTGCAGCATCGTTAAAGCTTGCTCCAGCGGACATTGCCCAGCTCGATCTGGCCAGCGCGTGACTGGCAGCGCCCAGCTGGAAAGACCTATTTGCTGGCCGGCTTGGCGGGCGCAGACGCTGCGGCCGCCGGCTGCATACCCAAGCGTTTGGCAATGGTCGTTTCCAGCGCCTTGACTTTGGGGTCAATCAAAGGCCTGGCGTCAGCCACCAGCTTTTCGGCCAGCGACTTTTGCAGCTCGGCGTTCATCTGGCCAAACTTGCGGTTGACGGGCGACTCCATGATCTTGATCAATTCACGCAGCTCGTCCTCCGTGAATTTTTCTTCCAGCAACGTGCCAATGGCAGCCGGAGCCAGCTTCACCGCACGCTCACGCGCAATGGGAACCACTTCCTCCGCGTATTTTTTCAGATCAGCCTGGATTTCCTTGGCAATTTCCTGCCTTTTTTCCGGTGCGATGCGACTTTGCAGGGCCACATTGGCGCTTTGCATCATCTGTTGGGCTGGCTGCTGAGCCAGCACGGTGGCCAGGCCTTCAATCGCCGGGCGCTGAAGTTGAAGGATTTTGACGACCAGCTCGTTTTTGGCTGCGCTTGACTGTGCTGCAACAGGGCCCACGGCCAACAGGGCGGTAAACATTGTGGCCGCCAACGGCAACCCCGGCAAAAATCGATTGAACATGCAAACTCCCGGTTTGGTCTGACTTCAAAACGCTGAATCGTTTCGACCGGTTGACATTATCACCATTGGCCACAGCCTTCGTGAGCCAGGGTGAAATAGGTAACAATTGCGCCATGACTTGCCGTATCGACATGATTCGCTACATTTGTGCTAGCTTTGACCCCATCACATCTGGGGTTAAAAGGCTGGTTGTCGTGGCAGCGCTTGCGCTGCAAGCTTGTGCAATTCCCCTGGATGTGCAGGGCCATCGCGGTGCGCGCGGGCTGGCCCCCGAGAACACGATTGCCGCTTTCGACCGCTCGCTCAAGATCGGCGTGACCACGCTGGAACTCGATATTGCCATCACCGCCGACAAAGTGGCTGTGGTCTCACACGACCCGGCCCTGCTCGGCGCCATCACGCGCGATGCAGCCGGTCGCTGGCTCACCGGCAAAGGGCCCTTGATCAAATCCCTGAGCCTGGCCGAATTGCAGGTTTACGACGTGGGACGCACCAACCCGCAGACGCTTTACGGGAAACAATTTCCCCAGCAAGTCGCCGTCGATGGCCAACGGGTGCCAACACTTGCGGCCCTGTTCCAGCGCACCCGAGAATTGGGCGAGGACCGGGTGCGGTTCAACATCGAGACCAAAGTGTTTCCGAACGCTGCCGCCGACACCGTCAGTCCCGACGAATTTGTCGACATCCTGCTGGCTGTCGTACGCGTGCACGGCATGCAGGACCGCGTCAGCATTCAGAGCTTTGACTGGCGCACTTTGCAGCGGACCCAGCAATCTGCGCCCGGTATTCCCACCGTGTACTTGACATTCGAGAACGCCAACTTCAGCAACGTGGCTGACGGCAGCTGGAGCGCCGGTCTCAAGCGCGCTGATTTCCCTTCAGTCCCCCACATGGTTCGGGCGGCGGGCGGCGCGGTCTGGTCGCCGCAGTTCAGCAACCTCAATGAGGCACTGGTCAAGACCGCGCAGTCCCTGCGCCTGAAGGTCATACCCTGGACGGTGAATAGTGAAGCCGACATGCAGCGCCTGATTCAATGGGGCGTGGACGGCATCATCAGCGACTACCCGGACCGCCTGCGCAAAGTCATGCAAACCGCCGGCCTGAGGCTGCCGGTGGCCAGCAGCGCGCCTCAACTCGCAGGCCTGCCCGACTGATGGCGCTGGCAATCCATGTCAAGGCGTTGCGCGCGGCCGGCCGGGTGTTGATGCAGGATCTGACCCTTCAGGTCCCCTCGGGCGCCATCCATACGGTGATGGGCGCCAGTGGAACGGGAAAATCCAGCCTGTTGGCGGCGGTGTGCGGCACCTTGGCCAGCGGACTGGATTTTGACGGCGAGATTTCACTGGACGGCCAGCGCATTGACCAGTTGCCCATTGAACGCCGCCAGGTCGGCATTTTGTTCCAGGAAGATTTGCTGTTCGCGCACATGACGGTGCGTGAGAATTTGCTGTTTGCTGTGCCGCACGCAGACAAACACGGGCGGGCCGCGCGCGAGGAAAAGGTCCGCCAGGGCCTGGTCGATCTCGAAATGGAAGACTTCGCGCAGATTGATCCAGCCACGCTCTCGGGCGGCCAGCGCGCCCGGGTTTCGCTCATGCGCGCTTTGCTGGCCGAACCCAAAGCCCTGTTGCTGGACGAACCCTTCTCCAAACTCGACCTTGCTTTGCGCGAGCGGCTGCGCCGGTTTGTTTTCAACCTGGTGGCGCGGCGCGATTTGCCGGTGCTGCTGGTCACCCACGACGACGCCGACATTGCCGATCCGGCACGTGTGACTCGACTGGTTCCGCGTGAATCAGCGACGGCTTGAAGATACGCACATGCTCGATAAGGCCGCCACAAAACTGATACAGCCGGCTGTCAATGCCATGGCCCGGGGGCTGCACGCCCTTGGCATTGGCGCCAACACCCTCACACTGGCGGCCTTCATAACCGGCATTGGCGCGGCGCTCCTGGTGGCCGGGAGCCAGTTCCTGCCGGGCATTGCGTGCATCCTGATTTCAAGAACTCTGGACGCCCTCGACGGCGCCGTCGCGCGGTTGGCGGTGCCTACCGACGCGGGTGGTTTTCTCGACATCACACTGGATTTTTTGTTTTATGCCAGCATCCCCCTGGCCTTCGCCTTCGCCAACCCCCTGCAAAACGCGCTGCCCGCTGCCGTGCTGCTGGCGGCCTTTGTCGGCACCACATCGAGCTTTTTGGCGTTTGCGGCACTCGCTGCCAAACGCAAGCTGCACAGCGCGGCTTACCCCAACAAATCGTTTTATTTTCTGGGCGGCTTGACCGAAGCCACCGAAACCCTTGCGTGTTTTCTGGCGATGTGCATCTGGCCGCGGTATTTTCCGGAGTTGGCTTACGGTTTTGCAGCGCTGTGCGCAGTGACCACCACGACCCGCATCGCGGGTGGTTTCCTGATCCTGCGCAAGCAGCCCTGATCCGCCGGCCATGATTCGCCATTTGGTGTTGGTGGGAGTGGGGCCGGGGCATTGGCGATTCCTGCAGGGGCTGTTGAAACGGCGCGGCGCTGATATTGCCATCACCCTCATTACGCGCCAAGAGCACTACGTCACCCGTGCTGGCTTGCTGCAAGGCGTGAGCGGGCAAAGGCCGATGCCCGGCTGCGGCCTGCCGCTGGAGCCGCTCTTGCGCCGAGTGCGCGTCAACTGGCTGGAGCACACCGTGCAAGCCATTGCCGCCGATGGCAAAGTGCTGTTGCTGGACGATGGCCGCGAGCTGCGGTTTGACTGGCTCAGCTGCGAGCCCGAACCGTTGCTAGACCGGACGTTGGTCGAAACACTTTTGCCGGGCGCACGCGCCAACGGCCTCTTTACCCGCCCGCGAGAGGCCTTTGGCAAGTTGTGGCCGGCAGTAGCCAGCCTTGCCGGTGAGCGGCCGCTGCGCATCGCTTTGGTTGGTGGCACTCCCGGCGCGCGCCCTGCGCACTGGCTCGATGAAAAATTTGCGATTGAAATGGCCTTTGCCGTTCGTCAGGCTTTTGCGGGCTCGGCAGTTACCTTGGTCACCGGTGGCGATGCGGTGGCGGCGGGTGCCAGCAGCGCGCTGCAGGCCCGGATTCAGCAGGCATTGAGGCGCCAGGGCATCACGGTACTGGTCGACCGGGCAAGCGGCATCCTGCCGCAGGAGGTCACTCTAAGCAGTGGCGCGCGCCTTGCCTGCGACGTGCCTCTGCTCGTGCTTGCAGCGCATGCGGCACCGATCGCCGCAGGCAGCGGCCTGGCGCTGGACGAAAGTGGTTTCATCGTGGTTGACCGCGCACAACGCTCTTTGAGCCATGTGCAGGTGTTCGCATCGCAGGAAGGTCTGGCCCAAAACGCGCGGGCGCTTGCCGCCAGCCTGCAGGGCGTGATGGATGGCAAAGTGCCAACACCGTTTCGCGCCAAACACAAGGGCCGAGACCTGGCGCCGGTGGAGCTGGTTCAGTGTGGAAACGGCCGAGCGATTGTGTCTTGGAGGGCTTGGGCCTGGAACAGCCGCCTCGCAGGGGCGCTCACTCGCGCAAGAGTTTCCAGAATCAGCCAGGATTAAAATAATTTTTTTGTAAGTATCTAGTTAAATATTTTCTAAATAAAGTCACGTATTTATTTGATTAATTGCTATTGTTTTGATATATATTTTGTTTTATTTTTGTATATTAAAATAATATAAATTCAATTTATACTACTTTTTTGCATTTTTATAAGCTTCAACCAATCCATCGATCCAAGCTCACAATTCAGCCTTCCGTCTTTTGCAGGAACCCTTCATGACCGCCAATGCCGATTCTGACAATTCCGGGGCCGGAAAAAACGTCGCCTCGCGTCGCGTTGACCAGTTGCTGGACCATTACGGCGAAAGCCACCAACATCCCGTCAATGAGCTGATCCACTACGTCGCCATTCCATTGATCGTGTTCAGCCTGATCGGCCTGCTGCAGTGGGCCCAGCCGTACCTGGCCCTGGCCGCCATTGGCGGCAGCATCATGTATTACGCGCGTCTGTCCAATGCGTTCATGATCAGCATGACACTGGTCGCGGTGTTGTGCCTGTACGTCGCCGGCCTGCTCGGTGAGGCCCTTCTGCCGGTTTCGGTTGTCGTGTTCGTGGTGTCCTGGGTGTTCCAGTTCATCGGCCACAAGATTGAAGGCAAAAAACCCTCGTTCCTGGAAGACCTGCAGTACCTGCTGGTGGGGCCGCTGTTTGTGTTGTCAAAGCTGTTTTTGAAGCTCGGCATCAAGTGGTAAGGCGGCCTGGCTCAAGGCGCCTTGGCCAAGCGCTGCGTGACCCAGGTCTGCCGCTCACTGGGTGGCAGGTTCGCGGAAATAGCGGCGCACCACATGTTCGGCCACACAGGCCGGGCGCTCCACCCCTTCAATTTCAAAGGTCACGGCCCAGGTCATCTGGATGCCGTTGTCCACGTCGTCCAGCCGTGACAAAACAAAACGGCCCCGCACGCGGCTGCCGGCCGGCACCGGATGCGTGAAACGGACTTTGTTGAGGCCGTAGTTCACACCCACGTCGCAAAACGGAATGTCAATGTCGTCCAGGTAGAACTTCCCCAAGAGGGAGAGTGTGAGAAAACCATGCGCGATGGTGCCGCCAAAGGGCGACTCTTTCTTCGAACGCTCCGTGTTCACGTGGATCCACTGGAAATCGCCCGTCGCCTTGGCAAACAGGTCGATGCGCTCCTGGCTCACGTCGACCCATTCGGTGACAACGGTTTCATGGCCCACTTGGGCGCGAAGTTTTTCGAGGGTGCTGAGGTCGGCTGAAGCCATCAAATTTTCCTTTCAGACATTGGCAACCAACCGGGCTGCCTCGTCGCGCAAGGCGCGTTTGACCAATTTGCCGTTGGCGTTGCGCGGCAAAGGTGTTTCAGTGAGTGTGAAACTCTCGGGCACCTTGTAGTCTGACAGGCGCGCGCCACAGTGTTGCGTCAGGACCTGCGCTGTCACGCCCGGCTCCCGCAGCACAACAAAGGCATGAACCCGCTCGCCCAGCACCGGGCAGGGCTTGGCCACCACGGCACATTCGAGCACGCCGGGGTGCGCGTGCAGGGCGTTTTCGACTTCGATGGTGTAGATCTTGTAGCCGCCACGGTTGATCATGTCCTTTTTGCGGTCAACCACCTTCACGTACCCCTCTGGATCGATCGAGCCGATGTCACCCGAATGCCAGAAACCACCCGAGAGATTGGCTTTTGTCGCGCCGGGGTTGCCCCAGTAGTCCTTGACGACCATCGGGCCCTTGATCCAGATCTCACCCAGCTGGCCGAAGGGAACTTCACGGCCTTCGTCATCCACCACAATGATCTGCGCGCAGGGCAGGTTGCGGCCCACGGTGTCGTTGTGGCTGGCCGTTTCCCCCGGGGGCATCAAAGTGGCGGGCGAGGTGGTTTCAGTCGCGCCATAACAGTTCATCAAGACCAGGCTTGGCACCTGCCGGGCCAGCCGCTCGATGGTCGCCACCGGCATTGGCGCGCCGCCATAGGCGCCAACGCGCCAGTTTGAAAGATCATGGTGGTCGAAATCGCCCTGCAACAGGCACAGGTTGTACATCGCCGGCACCATGAGCGTGTGGCTCATGCGCTCCTGCGTGGCAAGCCGCAAAAAATCTGCCGCCTTGAAGGCCGGCATGATCACCAGTTTGCCTGCGCAATGGGCCATCGTCGCGACCAGGGCCACCAGGCCGGTGACGTGGCTCAAGGGAACGGCAGCGATGGATGCGTCGTGCTCAGTGAGCCCCATGCCAACCTGGTAATGCATCACCGAATGGGCAATGCCCAGGTGAGTCAATGCGGCCCCCTTCGGGTTGCCCGTGGTGCCAGAGGTGTACATGATCGTTGCCACGTCTTCCTCCTGCACCGCCGCAGGTGCGGTCAGGCTGGCTGATCCGAGCAGGGCGCCAAAATCTTCAGAACCGGCGCAGTGACCCACCGACACCCGTTGGCGAACTGTCGGGATTGCTGCGGCAACCGGCAGACGCTCAGCCAATTCGGCATCGTGAACAAGCAGGCAGGCCCCGCAGTCGTTGACCATGTAAGCCAGGCCGGGAGTTTGCTCGCGAATGCTGATCGGCACCGAGACCGCGCCCAATCGCGCGACCGCAAACAAGGTGGCGACAAACTCGGCGCGATTGCCCATCAACAGGGCAACCCGGTCGCCCGCGCGCACGCCGAGTTGCGTCAACCCCGCCGCCAGTTTGGACACCAGCAGCGCAAGTTCCCGCCAGCGCAGGCGCTCATCGCCACACACGATGGCTTCCCGGTCAGCATGCAGGCGCGCCGCCGAGTCAAGCAAGGCATAGAGGCTGCGAGGTCGCTCGGCGAAGCATCGGACAACGCGGTCGCCGAAGTGCGCCTCCAGCCGCATTGGGGGCCAGGCAACGGTTTGGTGCTTCATGCCGAGTCCTCAATCTCCAAATCCAGCAGCAGCCAAATGGCGGCCTTTTGCCAATGCAAGCCAGGCCGCAAGGTGGCATAAACACCACCTGCCAAAGCCTCGGGTGCAACAAATTTGAGCGCGCGCAGTGCCGGTATCTCATACCGCAGAACCGGGCCCGGCACGACGAAGTTGAGCGCTTCACGCACGGCCTCGGCACTGAGGGCTTCCCTCAAGCGTTCAAAAGACGGGTTGTCGCACGCCACCAAGGTCAGATCCAGCACGTCGCCCTTGTCGCCCGCTCTGCCCGTGGCAATGTCACCGACCCTCATGAACGGCTCCATTCAATTTCCGGCCGCACCAGACCGACTGGAATGAACCCGTCGAGCACCTCAATGCGCGCCCGGCGCTCGCTGCGCACACTGCATCCGCCCGCCGGGCCAGCCAATGTCATGGCGTAGATCTCGTCTTCAATGGTTTGCGCCTGCTCCAGATCGGCGCAGCGCGCAGAAACATGGACACGCAGTTCAGCGGGCGCCATCAAGCTCTTGGCTGAACCGCCGCGCAAAATCGAATTGACACCGACCAGGTCAATGGCAATGTCTTCGTCACGCCAGTCAGACAGGCGCAGGCGCAACGCTTCTGCTGTGCGTTGCGCACGCGCCAGCGCACCGGTTCCGGCGTAACCAATTTCAGCGTCAGCAATGAACCCGGGCAATTCCAGGAAACCCGCCACCTTGAGTGTGGGTGGCGCTCCGTGTGAGCGCGCGCCGGACATGAAGACCCGGTTGTGCGCGATTTGTTCAAACTGGATTGAGGTGAAATCCAGCACCAGATCGGGCGTTGCGTAGCGCGACGGGTCATGCACTTCATAAAGCAATTGCAGTGTGCAGGTCTCGGGCGTCAGGATGCCCGGCGCCCCATCCAGCAGCCTGATTTCCGCGGTTCCGTCAGCATGAATATGGGCCAGCGGATAGCCCAGATTCGCGTAATCTTCCGCACTCAACAAACCGCCTCCCAAAGGGTCGAAGTTGCCGCCCGTCAACTGACCCGCGCATTCCAGCAAATGCCCGACCGCGATGGCGCCAGCCAATGCCCCATCACCTGGCGCCAGGTGTCGCATTGCAGGCGCTGCAAACAGCGCGGAATCGGCCACCCGGCCACTTACCACCACGTCTGCGCCCTGCTCCAGGGCGTCAGCCAGCGCGCTGCTGCCAAGATAGGCGTGCGCGCCCAGCAAAGCGCCCGCAACCGGCCGCATCCACGCAATGTGCTCCCGCAAGTGCATCACGTCGTCGCCATGTATGGCGGCAACGCGCAGGCCGCCGCACCCCAGTTCGGCGCCAAGTTTGGCAATCGCCCGACCCGCCGAACGCGGATTGGCGGCGCCCAGGTTGGAGACAATGCGGCAATGGTTGGCGCTTGCCACGCCCAGCAGCGGCGACAGTCGCCGACGCAAGCGTTGGTCAAAACCCGCTTGCGGATTCTCAGCCCGTGCCTTGAGTGCCGGCAGCAGCGTGCGCTCAGCCAGGCACTCGAGCGCAACGGCATCGACCTCGCCCGAAGCCGCCAGCAAGACTGCCGGGTCCACCCGGTCGCCAGCAAACCCGGCTCCAGCGCCGATCCGGCAAATCACGTCACGGGCAGAAGCCATGGTGTCAAAGACCCATGTAAGAACGACGCACATCGGGGTCGCGCAACAATTCCTCGCCTGTTGCTGTTTTCAGAATGTGGCCATGTTCGATGATGCAGCCGCGTTGGCACAATCGCAGCGCGTTGCCAACATTCTGCTCGACCAGCAAAACCGACAGCCCCTTGGTTCGAACCAACTCGCTCACCATCTCAAAGACTTTGTCGACCATGATCGGAGCCAGGCCCAACGAGGGTTCATCAAGCATCAACAGTTTGGGTCTGGCCATCATGGCGCGCGCAACGGCGCACATCTGGCGCTCCCCGCCAGACAGGCGGCCCGCCAATTGGGTGCGCCTTTCGGCAAGGATCGGAAACAGGGTCATCACCTCTTCAAGCGATTCGGCCAACTGCGCGCGCGCGCCAGGATGAAAGGCGCCCAACTCGAGATTTTCGAGTACGGTCATGAAGGGAAACAGTCGCCCGCCTTCTGGCACCATCACCAAGCCGAGTTCAGCTGCGGCATGGGCAGGGATGTGGCTGATGTCGTTGCCGTCAAACTTCACCTTGCCTGAAAACGCCTTCAGGTGCCCGCTGATCGTCAGCAGCAAAGTTGTTTTGCCGGCGCCATTGGCGCCAACCACTGAAAAAATTTCACCGCGCCCGACGTCAAGCGTGATGCCTTGCAAAACTGGCAATTCGCCATAGCCTGACGACACGGCTTCAACGCTGAGGATAGGGTGGGCCGCGCTCATTGATGGCCCTCCCCAAGGTAGGCCTTGATCACGTCGGGTGAACTGAGAATTTGATCGGCCGTACCCTCGGCGATCATGCGTCCCCGGTCGAGCACCACCACGCGCTCCGAGAACGCGCGAACCACTTTCAGATTGTGTTCGATGATCAGGAAGGTCAGACCGGTGGCATGCAAACTTTGCAGCAACTCAATGGCCTGCCCGACCTCGCTCTGGTTCAGGCCCGCCATGACTTCATCCAGCAGCACAATCTCGGGCTCCAGCGCCAGCGCGCGGGCCACTTCAAGCCTTCGGCGTTCGCTCAACGTCAAGTCCCCGGCACGGCGGGCTGCGTGATGAACCAGCCCAACCTTCTCAAGCACCGCCATGGCCTTGTCGCGCGCTGTGGACAAGGCTGCATGCCGCATGAAGGCGCCAATCATGACGTTTTCAAGCGCATTCAACGCGATGAGCGGCTTGGCGATCTGGAAGGTGCGGCCCATGCCCAACTGCGCGCGCGCATGGGGCGGCAGGCTGCTGATGGTGTTGCCGCGCAGGCGCACATCACCCGTCGTGGGGGCCAATTGCCCGGTGAGGAGGTTGAAAAACGTCGTTTTGCCGGCGCCGTTTGGGCCAATGATGCTGACGATTTCTCCCTTGGTGACCGACAGTGAGACTTCGTCCACAGCGCGAAGGCCCAAAAAGTGTTTGCTGACACCCGCAGCAACCAGGAGGGGTTCACTCATGCTTCTTGTCCCCCTTGCGACGCAACCAGGCCAGCAGGCCTCCGATGGCTCCCACGACGCCGCGTTTCATGAAAAGCGCGGCCAGCACCATCAGCAACCCCAGAATCGCCAGGTTCAAACCCGGCAAGGCATTGGCAAGTTCAGCCCGCAGGAAATTCTCAAATGGCACGATCAGCGCCGCACCCAAGAGCGGGCCGGCGATGGTGCCGATGCCGCCAATCAGCGCCAGCAACGCGAACTTGACGCCCACCTCCTGCAGGTTGAAAATGGTCGGCGGGTCGATGAATCGCAGGTACATGGCAAAAAGCGTTCCACCTACCGCTGTCAAACCGGCGCTGAGCGCCATCCCGCGAAGCTTCACCGCCAACACATTGATGCCCGACGCCCGCGCCGCGTCTTCATCTTCCCGCACCGCCAGCAGGTAATACCCCAGGCGGCTGCGGCGCAACACCACCGTGACGCCGATGACGATGGCGACAAACCCGAACATCAACAGCGCATATTGCCAACGCTCACGAAAGATCATGTTCGCCAGGCCTGCCTTGAACGGGATCATGATCCCGCGTGGACCTCCGGTGACCGACTCGACGTTGTGCGCGATCACCAGTGCAACCTCGTTGAACGCCAACGTGGCTATGGCAAAAAACGGCCCCCGCAGGCGGAAGGTCGGCCACGATATCAGAACCGCCACGAGTGCTGCAAAAAGCGCGGTGGGGATCACCGTCACCCAGGGTGACAGATCGAAGGCCACATAAAGTTTGGCGGAACCATAGGCGCCGATGCCGAAAAACACGCCATGGCCCAGTGAAAACTGCCCCCCAAAACCGCCGATGATGTTCCAGGCAGCCGCCAGCCCGCCCATCAAGTAGGTGAACGCAATGATGTTGAGCCAATGGGCGTCTTCCACCAACACGACAAACGGCAGGAACGCGATGGCCATCCCCGCCAAATATTTCAGCAGCGCCCGCTTGCCGGACTCGATGCCGGATGCTTTGGCGAAATCGCTGCCGTCGACTCGCCCGTTTGGATCAATTTTGCTCACGGAACCCCACTTCTTCCGCGCCAACCTGGCCCATCAGGCCAGAGGGACGAACGATCAATACGACCAGGAAAATAATGAACCAAATGGCTGTTTTGAACGCCGGGTCGATGTAGTAGCCGGCGAGGGCCTCAACCACACCCACAATGAGACCGCCAAAATAAGCCCCCCAAACGCTGCCCAGTCCGCCCAACACCACGACCGCAAACGCGGCCAGGATGAAGTTGCCACCGACCGCTGGGGTGATGGAATAGATCGGCGTGAGCAGGGCGCCAGCCATGCCGGCCAGTGCCGCGCCAATGCCAAACGTGAAAAGGAAGGTACGCTCGACGTTGATGCCCATGACCCTGGCCGCCCGCTTGTCCTGCGTCACGGCACGTATGGACTTGCCCGTCATGGTGTGGCGGAGGAACAAATGCAGGCCGATGGTGATCAGGGTGGTTGCGGCCAGCGTGACCAGCCGCACCACGCTGATCCTCAGGTCGCCCACAGTCAGCACTGTCGTTCCAACCTGACCTCCAATGCTGAATGCTTCGCCTTTCGATAGGGCCAGCATGATGTTTTGGAACATCATCAGGAGCCCGAAGGTAGCGAAGATCTGCATGTTGGATTCGTTGTGCAGCGGCTGAATGACCAGTCGCTGGATCGCGACACCAATCAAGCCGACCAACGGCGCCACAAACAGTACCGACAAATAAGGATTGATGCCCAAAAATGCGTAGGCATAGTAACTGCCATACATACCGAACATCACCAGCTCGCCCTGCGCGAAATTGACAATTCGCACCACACCGAAGATCAGGTTCAGCCCGATGCTGACCAGCCCGTATATGCCGCCCAACAAAAGACCAAACACGAGCACATTGAGCAGTTGATCCATAACGCGCAATCCTCAGGTTTTCAAAACGTACCCAATGCGGGGGAAAAAGCCGTGGATTAAATCAACCACGCCGCTGGCCCTGAGTCCGTTCATGCGAAAGAAACGCCAACAGACGTATTTACGGGCGGCCCAGGGGTTTGAGCGTCGCGCTTGGCAACACAGCGCTCTTTGGGAACACGGTCACCAGTTTGCCGTCCTGCCATTGAGACGCCGTGAACTGCGCACGCACGTTCTGGAAGGCATCATTGAACTTGGCGCCAAAGCCGGAAGGGTACGTGTTCTCGGGGGTGTCCATCTTGGCCGCTGCCGCCTGAACCTTGTTCATGTCCACGCCACCTGCCGCTTTGAGAGCCTCGGTCATGATCAAGAACCCCGAATAAGCGGCCATTCCTTGCGGCGCAACCGGGTCGGTCTTGTATTTGGCGCGGTAAGCTTCCAGATAGGCTTTGTTGCCGGGGCCAAATTTGTCATTGATGTCATTGCGTGGGTACCCCACCACCAGGATGCCTTCCATTGACGCGGCGCCGAGGGCTTGCAGGGTCTCTGGCGTATCACCCGTTCCGACAAACAAGATGGCGCCCGGCTTGAAGCCTTGTTCACGTGCAGTGCGCAGCAACAGGTTGCCGTCAGGCACGTAGCCGGTCTGAATCAGCACATCGGGTTCGGCCTTTTTGGCGCGCAACACGGTGTCGTTCAGGTCAATCGTATTGGATGCGTGTGAGCCAACACCGACAACTTTAGCTCCGAACGCTTCGAGGATGCGTTTTTGGCCTTGTGCAATTGACGTGCCGTAGATCGACTCTTCATGCTCGATCCAGACTTTCAAACCCTTTATGTCTTTCTTCAATGCAGGCGCGATAAGGTCGCGCACGGCAGCCGATGATGTGTTGGCGAAAGCGCCGCCATCAGGGCCGCTGCGAATGAAGTTGGGCAGCTTGCGTTCAGTCAGCACCTGCGCAACTGCATTGGTCTCCCAGTACAACTTGTTGTAACGCAGGGCAGCATCGCTGGCGGTCAGTGAGATGCCACTGATGTAGGTGCCAATAAACATGTCAACTTTGTCCCGGTTCACCAATTGCTCAACTGTTGCGATGCCCTGCTGCGCATTGGTCACGTCGCCCCGAATGAGTTCAATCTTGCGGCCCAAAACACCGCCTGCGGCGTTGACCTTGTCTGCGGCCAGCTCGTAACCCCGTGTGACCTCGGTGCCGTACAAGGCAAGGGGGCCACTGTACGGATTGAGCGCGCCAATCTTGATCGCCTGCTGGGCAAGTGCTCCTTGCGCCAATGCGGCGATCCCAACCCAGACGGCCCCTCGGACAATTCGCTTGATTACATTCATTTCTATCTCCTTTGGTTAATGGTCACTACCGACGTTTGAATAAAACATGTGCGCAACCTGCATGGACTGGTGGGAATGGATCAAACGGGAACGAAGCGCGGAACTGCCGTCCCACCTTCATCCTCAATGACCAAACCAAGCCGCTGGTCGATCCTCAACACCTCAAGGTCGCCCAGCTTCACAAGGTTGCTGATCAATCGGGGGCCTTCGTCCAGCTCGACGACAGCCACCGTGTAAGGCAGGCGATGGGCGAACGCAGGGTGATAGGCCATGTGGTAAACCACCCAGCTGATGAGTTTGGCGCCACCACCAGCAGGCGCCCAGCGCCAGTCATCTGCGAGGCAATGCGGACATTCGCTGCGCGCTGGCAGCCAGGCATGGCCGCAGGCATTGCAGCGCTGAAACGAAAGAACACCCTTCGCCAGACTGTCCCAATACGGCGTGTTGAGCGCATCGCGCTGTGGGCCCGGCGCGCCAATTTCCGCTGTTTCCGCAGGTGTTTTCATGGACGCATTCATGTCATATTCCCAGTATCAATGTCGCATGGGTATGCATGATGCCGCCTTGATTGCTCACAACGCATGTGCGCGCGCCCTTGACCTGATTGACCGATTCGCCGCGCATTTGGCGAACGCCTTCAATCACCAATTGCAGGCCCGGCATGCCGGTTTCCGACAGGAGGCCCCCCGAGGTATTGACGGGCAATTCGCCACCCAATTCGATGCGCCCATTCTGAACAAACTGTCCACCCTGCCCTTTGGCACAGAAGCCGTAGTCCTCTAGCGTCATCAGCACGGCAATGGTGAAGCAGTCGTAGATCTGCGCCACGTCGATGTCGTCGGGTTTCATGCCGGCCATGGCGAAGGCTGTCTGCGCCGAAACCTTGGCGGCGGTGGTGGTGAGGTCTGGTCGCAGCGCCACGTCCCACGAGGATTGACCCTGTCCGAAGCCAAGCACTGGCACAGGCCTGTTGACCTTGAGTTCGGCCGCCTTTTTCGCGCTCATCAACACTACGGCAGCGCCGCCGTCTGAGACCAGGCAACAATCATCCCGGCGCAACGGGGCGACGATCAACCGCGATTCGCGGTATTGTTCCAGCGTGAGCGGCTTGCGCAGTTGCGCGTTCGGGTTGTTGGCGCCATGCTTTCGACAAGCCACTGCGATCGCACCCAATTGGTCACTGCTGGTGCCGTATTGCCCCATGTGGCGCTGGGCAATCATCGCGTAACCTGCAGGCGTTCCAAACCAGCCAAAAAGGCCGCTGCCATCGTCGCCGTACGATTTTTCGTAAGCCTGCCGTGTACCCGTTGCCGGGTTGTCGGCCAACGCGACAACAGCAATTTCGCACTGTCCCGCCTCAATGGCCATCGTGGCGTAACTGATCATGCTGATGTTGCTGGCGCCGCCATGGTCGTACACACCACCGATGCGCGGCACGATGCCCAGTGCCTCCGCCAGTTTTTGCGCATACATCATCTCGAATTTCGACGTGGGCGCCTTGACGAACAGACCATCAACCTGGCTCTTGTCAACTCCGGCGTCTGCCAAGGCCTTGCGGATGGCTTCAACATTGAGCGACACCGTACTGCGCCCCGGATGTTTGCCAAAGGCCGTGTGGCCGATGCCGGCGATGGCAACTTTGCCGCTCAGGTTGTTTGCCATGTTCAGATCACCTCTTCTGCTTGCAGCCTGGCGATTTCGGCTTTGGGCAGACCCAGCCAGTCGCCATAAACCTCTTCGTTGTCACAGCCGAGCACGCCACTTGGGCGGATGGCCATCGGCTCGACGCCATCGAAACGCAAGGGCGAATTTGGCAGACAAATACGCCCGTACAGGGGGTGCTCCACCCACTCCAGCGCGCGGCGCGCATGCATGTGTTCGTCATTGACCACCTCATCCAGGTCGCGCACCGGCGCGCAGGGAACACGATGGCTCATCAGCAGGTCGAACAACGCCTTTTTGGTGTGTCGCGCCGTAAACCCTGCGACCAATTCGTCCACCTCGTCCATGTGCTCTACCCGTCGCTTCAAGTCGGCATAACGCGCGTCTGCCTGCAAGTCCTCCCGTTGCATCGCTTTAAGCAATGCCGTCCAGTGTGTTTCACTGACGCAGATGATGGCGATATGGCCGTCAATTGTTGGGTAAACGTTGTAGGGAGATTCCGCCAAGCCGCCGTGGCGATTGCCGGTGCGCGGCGGCACCGAGTTGCCCATGCTGTGGTGCAGGCCCAAATTGGAACTGAGCGAGGCGTACACCGCCTCCTGCATCGACACCTCGACCAAGCGGCCAACGCCCGTTTTTTCGCGCTCGTAAAGCGCAGTCATGATGGCGCCGTAGAGATGCACACCTCCGGAAAAATCGCACAGGGCCGGACCCGCTTTGACGGGAGGGCGATCAGGGAAACCCGTGACATTCATGATGCCGGCCATGGCCTGCACGGTCAGATCCATGGCCGGGTAATTCTTGTTCGGGCCGGAACGGCCAAAGCCGGAGCCGGAGCCGTAGACCAGTTTCGGGTTGGCGATCCGCAGCGACTCGTACCCCACACCGAGGCGCTCCATCGCACCCGGCGCAAAATTCTCCACAAGAACATCCGCCTTCTTCACCATCTGCCGCAGCAACCCGCAGCCGCGCTCG
>JANNEZ010000515.1:0-3300 GCA_031379255.1 Rhodoferax sp.
GGCGCTGCCTGAGAGGTTGCCTGAGGGGTTGGCAGCCGAAGCCTGCTGCGAGCCGCCATAACCGGGAGTCGTATTGGCGTAGCCGGGCGAAGCGGGCTTTGCAGCCGCCTCGCCGTCGCGCTTGTTGAAGAAGGGGGATTGAATGGCCAATTGGATTCCTTTCGAAGAGGAATTCATGGTACGGCGCGCGCCGTTAACAATTGGCCGTCAATATGCAAGTCTTGTAACCAGCCTCATCTGTGGAAAACATCGCATTTTGATAATAATTAACACCCATGTTAATTATTATCAAATTTTCGGAAAATTTTCGGAATTTATGAAAATAATGGCACTTAAGTCACGTGCAATATACGTAGTTTGCTATATAAAGTATAGCAAACAGTTGGATGGCAAGTTGGGTTCAATGCCCCAGGATTTTCGACAGGAAGTCTTTGCTGCGTTCACTTTGCGGGTGGTTGAAAAAATCGTGCGGGTTGTTCTGCTCGACGATCTGGCCCTGGTCCATGAAGATCACGCGGTCAGCCACCGCCTTGGCAAACCCCATTTCGTGGGTGACACAAATCATCGTGATGCCCTGGCTGGCCATCTCGACCATCACGTCCAGCACTTCCTTGATCATCTCCGGGTCCAGCGCCGACGTGGGCTCGTCAAACAGCATGATCTTGGGTGTGAGGCACAGGGCGCGGGCAATCGCCACGCGCTGCTGCTGGCCGCCGGAAAGCTGCAGCGGGTATTTCTGCGCCTGCTCGGCGATGCGCACGCGCTTCAACTGCGCCATGGCCTTTTCTTCGGCTTCCTTCTTGGGCATTTTGCCCACCCACATCGGCGAGAGCGTCAAGTTCTCCAGCACCGTCAGGTGCGGGAACAGATTGAACTGCTGGAACACCATGCCGACCTTCTTGCGCACTTCGTCGATCACCTTGATGTCGTCTTTGAGCTCGACACCGTCCACAAACAGATGGCCCTGCTGGTGCTCCTCGAGCCGGTTGATGCATCGGATCAGCGTCGACTTGCCCGAGCCCGAGGGCCCGCACACCACGATGCGTTCGCCCGGCGTCACGTCAAGGTCGATGTCACGCAAGACGTGAAAATTGTTGCCGTACCACTTGTTGAGTTTCTGGAACTTGATGATCGGTTCAGTCATGGTTTTTATGGACAGTTCAAGTCAACGCGCCTTGCCCTTGTTGACCTGGGTTTCAACCCAGATGCTGTAGCGGGACATGGAAAAACAGAAGACGAAATAGATCAGGGCGATAAAGAGGTAACCCTCGATCTTGAACGGCCGCCAGTTGGCGTCGGAGTTCAGGGCCAGCGAGAGCGCGCCGGTCAGCTCGTAGAGGCTCACGATGGTGACGAGCGAGGTGTCCTTGAACAGGCCGATGAAGTTGTTCATGATCGCCGGCACCACCATCGCCAGCGCCTGTGGCAGCACAATCTTTCGCTGTGTCTGCCAGTAAGACAGCCCGAGCGTGGCTGCGGCTTCGAGCTGCCCCTTGGGGATGGCCTGCAACCCGCCGCGGATCACCTCGGCCATGTAGGCGGCGGCAAACAGCGTGAGGCCCACCAGCACGCGGATCAACACGTCGATGCTGAAGCCCTGCGGCATGAAGAGCGGAAACATGAATGAGGCCATGAACAACACCGAGATCAGCGGCACACCGCGGATGAGCTCGACATAAATCGTGCAGAAGGTGCGGATCGCCGGCAGGTTGGAGCGTCGCCCCAGCGCCACCACCATGGCGATGGGGAAGGCCAGGGTCATGGAGATCGATGCCAGCAAAATGGTGAGGGGCAGGCCGCCCCAGCGGTCGGTCTCCACTTTCGCCAGGCCCAGCGCATTGCCGTACATCAGGGTGAAAAACACCGCCATCACCGCTGCCCACAACAACACCAGCCAGGGCTTCCAGAAAGCGCGCATGCAACTCGCAACCAGCAAGGCCAGCAGCAGCAGAGTCGCCACCAGCGGGCGCCACTGGTCTTCAAACGGGTAACGCCCAAACAGGATGAACCGGAATTTTTCGGCGACCACGCCCCAGCAGGCGCCCACGCCCGGCACCCGGCAAGCCTCAAAGTTGGCCTGCCAGGCGGCGCGCCAAAAGGCCCAGCCCAGGAGCTGTGGCACGAGGTAAAGCAGCGCCGCGCCGACCACGAGGGTCATCAGGCCAGTGGCCCAGTCGCCAAATAAATTGGCGCGCACCCAGCCCAGCGGTCCGCTGGTCTGCGCTGGCGCAGGGCGCGCGGCAATGGGTTGAAAGGTCTGTGCGGCGGCGGCCATGGTCGTCTTCAGCGCTCCTTGATCGCCGAGCGGGCGTTGTACCAGTTCATCAGGAGCGAGGTGGTCAGCGAGGTTGTCAAATACACCAGCATCACGATGGCGATGCATTCGACCGCGCGGCCGGTCTGGTTCAGCGCCGTGTTGGCGATGGAGACCACGTCCGGGTAACCGATGGCCACTGCAAGCGATGAATTCTTGGTGAGGTTCAGGAACTGGTTGGTCATCGGCGGAATGATCACGCGCAGGGCCTGGGGCAGCATCACCAGTTGCATGGTGTGGCCCTGGCTCAGGCCCAGCGCCGCCGAGGCCTCGGCCTGCCCGCGCGAGACCGACTGGATGCCCGAGCGCACCACTTCAGCGACAAACGCCGCCGTGTACACCGTGAGCCCCAGCAGGACCGAGAGGAACTCGGGGGTGAGCGCGCCACCTTTCTCAATCGAAAAATCGCCCTTGACCGGGGCGTCAAACTCAAACGGCGCGCCGCCCGCGAGCCAGCCGAAAAGGCCGGTCGCCAGGACAATGCACACTGGCGCCCAAAACATGCTGCGAATGCGGCCCGAGGCTTCAAATTGCCGGAAGGCCCAGCGCCGGTAAGCCCAAGCCAGCGCCATGCCTGCCAGCAGGCCCAACGCGCCCCAAAGGTGCCCGCCGGCCCACAGCGGCACAGGAAAACTCAGGCCGCCCTTGCTCAGAAAGAGCGGGCCCAGCGTCCAGGCGTCTTGCGCCGCCGGAAGCGCTTCGGTGAACAGCAGGTACCACATCAACAATTGCAGCAGCACCGGCACGTTGCGGAAAAACTCGACGTAGGCGTAACACAGGCCACGCACCAGGGCGTTGCGCGAAAAGCGGCCCACACCCAGCAAGGTGCCCAGGGCGGTGGTCAGAATGATGCCCAGGATGGCCACCCGCAGGGTGTTGGAGAGGCCAATCAGGAAGGCGTGCCAGTAGGGCTGGCCTGAGTCAAACGGCACCAGACTTTCGCCGATGTCAAAACCGGCCGGGCCGAGCAGGAAATCAAAGCCGCT
>JANNEZ010000564.1:0-2110 GCA_031379255.1 Rhodoferax sp.
GTTCAAACATCACGCTGCCCATCAGGGTGCGCGTCAGGGCGCCGCGCGTTTCGGCGTCTTTGCTTTTGGCGGCCAGGAAGTCAACGCCGCGTTTTTGCAACTGTGCCACGGTCGAGGGGACGTCGGGTGTGCCCAGGCCCAGGCGCTGCAGGCATTCGTCGTCTTCCACGTCGAGAACCGTCGGCTCGGGCTCAATGAGTTGCAGGTAAAAACTCTGGCATGGGCTCTTCAAAATGCGGCCTTTGGGCAAGATGCCAAAACGCTCTTCACTGGCCAGCGCGGTAAAACCAAACAGGGCGATGTAGAACTCGGTCCAGTCGTCGGTGCGGTCGTTGCCAATGTATTGCACAACACCAAAAAAATGCAAGCCGGCCACGGCGGGCGGGCGCTGGTCGACAGTGGGAATCGGCGTGAAATCCACGTCGTAAATCGAAAACTCCTTATGCCGGTCGACAAAATAGATGCGGCTCTGACCCACACCGTGCACCGCCGGAATGTTCAGCTCCATCACCTCCACCTGCACCGGCACCGCCCAGGCGCCCCGCTCCAGCGCGCGCCGGTAGGCGGCGCCCGCATCCCGCACACGCAGGGCGATCGCGGCAATCACCGGTTTTTCAGACAACTCAGAGCCGCCGCCCTGGATGTTGGAGTGTGCATTGACGATGATGTTGATGTCGCCTTGCCGGTACAGCAGCACTTCGCGCGAACGGTGCCGGGCGATCGGCCTGAAACCCATGGTCTCCAGCACCTGCCCGAGCGCTTGCGGTTTGGAGGTGGCGTATTCAATGAACTCGATGCCGTCCAGACCGAGCGGATTTTGCCCTTCGTTGATTTCCTCGCGCGCCGGCGCGGGCGCGCCCAAGCTGATGGTATTGACAACCATGGTGTCCTCCAGATTCAATGCGGCCAATTATGCGGGTGCGGCAGCGGGTTCCTGCGCTGCATCTGTGGCGCCGGGCAGATGGCCGCCGCCCAGGAACAAGCGCTCGATGTTCGGGTCAGCCAGCAGTTCATCGGCGCGTTTGTGCAGCACCAGGCGCCCGGATTCCAGCGCAATGGCTTCGTCCGCCATCTTCAGCGCGCTCTTGACGTTTTGCTCCACCATCAGGATGGTGGTCCCGCTGTCGGCGAGTTTGCGCAGCAGCTTGAACACGTCCTGCACCACGATCGGCGACAGGCCAATGGAAGGCTCGTCAATCAGCAAAACCTTGGGGCGCAGCAGCAAGGCGCGGCCCACTTCGAGCTGCTTTTGCTCGCCGCCCGACAAAGCGCTGGCCTGGCTGTTGATGCGCTGCTTGACACGCGGGAAAAGCTCGAGCACCTCGGGGATGCGCTCCTTGGTGAGTTTCTGGCCGATCGTGATGCCGCCCAGCTCCAGGTTTTCCATCACTGTGAGTTGCGGAAACAGGTTGCGCCCTTGCGGCACAAAGGCCACACCTTTGGCCAGCAGGGTTTTCGGGTCCGCGCCGCCAATGTCTTCGCCATTGAGCAGTACCCTGCCCTGGCGCGGCGTGAGCAGGCCAAACAGGGTCTTGAGCACGGTCGATTTGCCAGCGCCATTGGGGCCCAGCAGCAAGGTGATCTTGCCGCGTTTGGCCTTGAGGCTCAGGTCGTTCAAAATCATGAACTCCTTGTAGCCGGCAACCACATTGTCGAATTCGATGCAGATCTCGCCGGTGGCGCTGGAGTGGGAAACTGTGTCGCTGGCGGTCATAGGGGTGTTCGCGCTGGCATTCATGTCAAGCCCCCAGGTAGGCGTCCAGCACCTGTTTGTTGCCGCGGATTTCAGCGGGTGTGCCGATGGCCATCACCTGCCCTTCGACCAGCACCATGATGCGGTGGCACAGGTCCATCACGAAGTCCATGTTGTGTTCGATCACGACAAACGAGCTTTTTTTGCCGAAGCGCGGGTTGCGGTTTAGGTCTTTGAGGAGCGTGGAGATGCCGCCCACCAAGCTCGGGTTCACCCCCGCGCAAGGTTCGTCCAGCAGCACCAGATCGGGCTCACTCATGAAGGCCATGGCAATGTCGACCAGCTTCTGCTGCCCATAACTCAGGTTACCGGCTTTCAGGTGTGCCACATGTTCGATGCGGAACTGCTTGATGAGTG